>JAEDKB010000217.1 GCA_016296045.1 Oscillospiraceae bacterium | reverse complement strand
AGGAGCTGTTGCAAAACAATCATTTTGCAACAGCTCCTATTGTATCATTATCACACTTTTGCAGGGACTTTGGAACAAACGGAATATTCCGTTACGCCCAGCACCGTCTCTCCGTCAATCTGCAGCGCCGTAGGACGGTCAAATTTTACCGTGATCTCGTGTCCGGTGAAGGTTTTGCACATCTCCGTGTGTTTCACATGCTCGCCTTTGAAAATTGAGGGAAAGACAATCAATGTTTTCAGCTTTCCGGAGCCGTGCATCAAAACAACCGACACGGTCTTGTCCGGATTCCGACGATCCTGCTGCGGCGCGACCATCATACCGCCGCCGTAAAAACGTCCGTTCATGGTCGGGGCCAGCCAGACCTTTTTAAAGTGCTGCTTCTTGCCGTCTACAATCACCGTCGCGTTGGCGGGCTTAAAGTGGAAGAGCAGTCCCTTAATGGCAATGGCGGTATAATTGACCGGCTTATCGCTCTTCTCCCGCTGCTGATCGCCAACCTCACAGCAGTAGCCGTCAATCCCGTAGCCGACTCCATTCAAAAAACGTTTGGTTATGCCACCCACCGTGACGGTGGGCAGATCGCGCAAGTATTCTTTAATGGAAAACGGCATATCCCCCGGTTTTTTGTTCAGATCATTCATGAAATCATTTCCCGTTCCCACGGCATAGTAAAGAATGTCGTTCGGGATTGAAAGATTCTCTGTCTCATTGACAAAACGGTTAATCGTTCCGTCTCCGCCTGTAAGTACCACTGGATCGCTCGGTCCGATTTCGCTGAAAAAGGAGGCGTAGCCGTTCAGCTTTGTGATATCATAGAATTTCAGCTCCTCATCCTTGAAAATCTGAGCGAGCTTTTGCGCGTTTTCTTTTCCGGCATTGTTGCCTGCGTAGGGGTTGTACAGTACATGATATGTCATTGGGCACAATCCTCTTTCTGTAATTATATCAATATTTTATTCACCCAATTGCTCGTTTTCAATAGACATTCCCGCCCGATTGCACAAAATGCGACATTTTTCGATTCGTAATTGACACTGACAGGACAATCCGCTAGAATAGAATTATAGATCCGCTCGTCACTACGGAGGATACAGCATGAAAATCAAAGCCATTTGTGAATATAATCGGGAGGGCTACCTGATTTTTGCCGAAAACTATCCCGGCGCATATGTCCGCGGCGCAACGGAAAATGAAGCGCTCGCAAAATTCGGCGGTGAAATTCGCAGCTATCTGAGATGGAACGGCACGGAAAATCCGCCGCTGGATGCTCCCGAAATCGAGATCGTGCAGCGCAAGCTTTCCAAGCTGCAAATCTGTGATGCAGACAGTGATGTGCTCTTTGAGAGCGAAAAGCAGCCGCTTTCCGAGGAAGCCTATCAGCGTCTGAAACTTCAGGTTCTGAAATCCGCACGCGATTTTGGCAGGCTGTTTGACAGCATCCCGAATCCGGATATTTCCGGTCGTCCGCACCGTACCAGCTTCTACGGTCCTGTACCGCGCACGCCGCGTGAAATGTACGAGCATACCAATTCCGTAACCTCCTACTACACCGCTGCCTTCGGTCTGACAACGGAAAACGTTCCGGACATCTACATCAACCGTATGCAGGCGCTGTCCGAGCTGGAGGATCTGCCTGATTTTCTTTCCGGCAGGGTTTATATTGCTCCCGACGGCGAAGAATGGACGATCCGCAAGGTTCTGCGCCGCTTCCTTTGGCATGACCGCATTCATGCAAAAGCCATGTGGCGAACCGCATTTGCGCTCTGGGCAGACAATATTGAAAATCCGTTTTACTTCATATAATAAACAGGGAGTGTCAAAACAGCTTTGACACTCCCTGATCTATTACTATTACAGTTTTTTGCCGCGCAGCCAGACCTCTTTCCGAACAAGCTCTGCATCGCAAACAACAAAATCCGCACATTTGCCGTCAGCGATCGAGCCGACCTGACCCAAGCAGCCAAGCTGACGCGCCGGATTATAGCTTGCGGCGCGAATGGCATCCTCTCTGGGTATACCGAAGGAAACTGCACGCTGCATACATTCATACAGGTTGGTTGCAGAGCCGGCAATCGTACCGTCTTCCAATCTGGCAATGCCGTCCTTCAAGAATACCTGCTGACCTCCCAGCTCGTACTCGCCGTCGGGCATACCGCAGCAGCGCAGGGAATCGGAAATCAGCACCATACGCTCCGCGCCGAAAATACGGAACGCAAGACGTACGGAAGCCGGATGGACGTGCTGTCCGTCGGAAATCAGCTCCGCACTGACGCGCTCATCCTCCGCCGCAGCAGGAATTACACCGGGCTTACGATGATGAATGGCAGGCATCGCATTATACAGATGTGTCAGATGCGTCACGCCGGCAGCGATTGCCTTTCGCGCCGCATCATAATCCGCATCGGTGTGAGCGATAGAAACCGTGCAAAGCTCCTTTGCCTTGCGGATGAATTCTACGGAGCCCGGCAGTTCAGGGGCGATGTCCACAATTCTCACCAGACCGCCGCAGCCGTCAAAAAGTGCCTTGAAAGCCTCAAAATCCGGCTCGCGCAGATACGCACCGTTCTGCGCGCCCTTTTTCTTTTCCGAGAAAAACGGACCTTCCATCTGAATGCCGCGAAGCGCCGCACCGTCTTCACAGCCGCTGTCAACATAGCTGCGTGCGGAGGCAAACGCGGTTTTCAGCGTTTCATACGGCAGAGTCATCGAAGCCGGCGCAAACGAAGTCACGCCGTTCTTTGCAAGATACTTTGCCATTTTTGCTACTCCGGCGGCATCTCCGTCGGAAAAATCCGCGCCGGAATTGCCGTGCGTATGCACATCAATCAGACCCGGAATCACATAAGCACCGTTCAGATCGACCGCATCTTCAGCGGCCGTGCCGAGGACATTGCGGAATTTCCCGTTTTCAACAGAAAATGCGCCATGCGCAAAACGGAACTGTTCCGTGTAAATCCACGCGTTTTTGAAGTTCATAAAGCTTCTCCTTCCTGTAAAAAAGAGCCGTCACTTCGGGCGGCTCTTT
>JAEDKB010000216.1 GCA_016296045.1 Oscillospiraceae bacterium | reverse complement strand
ATTCTATACTTATATTCCATGCTAAGAGGCTGCCTCACTAATGAGACAGCCCCATGGTATTTGGTAGAACGTCACTAACTACGTTTTGTTTCCGGGAGCAGACGCTTTTGGAAAAACGGAACGCAATCTGCATGACCTGTGGGCGTGTCAGCCCGTGGAAAGACAGGCCAACCTTTGAGACACTTGCTGTCATGTTTGAGGGGACAACGGTAAAAGGCGCAGAACGTGCGTATCGCCGTGCCGTGGAACATCTAACTGAGCTTTTGGTTGATGACGGTATATTGCGCTGCGTCTGGTTGAAACTGAAATCGAAGAAAACCCGCAAAAAGAAAAACGCCGCCGCTGTTTACCTGTATCAGGCAGACAACGACGGCGAATGGGGCGAAATTCATTTTGATTTTGAGCGCGGTACAGCCGAAATTGTTCGGCTTGCCGATTGGGATACCATGCGGACAAACATCTATGCGAAAATGGTGATCCGGTATGTGATGAAATGCAAAGACGAGAATCTGCCGAAAGAGATTTTGCTGGGGTTTGAACGGTAGAACACTCCCCGTGAAAAACGATATGCAGATGCACGATTATATCGAATATCTGGCAGACATTCTCACCGTGGGTGAACTGGAGGAACGGGTCAAAGCCGTGGAGATTCTGCTGAAGGACGGCAAAATGCAGGAGCTGGAAACACGAATGGAACGAATGAAGGAGGAACAGGAAAATGGCTGAGCAGTTTGATTGTCCCGTATGGTTTAACGGGAAAGATATTATCGAAGCGGCGTTCTGCGATGAGTATATGGATGAATACCAGCTCACCTATGACAGCAGCGCATTCTTCACACCGGATGGACGCATGACAGACGAGCGTTTGCTGAAACAGGAAATCTATCATTGTTTGAAATTCTGTGCCGTCAAGAACGTGCCGCACACCATAGGAAACATCCTGGAACTGCTGAAATTTTACAACACCGGTGTTGATCTTACGCCACAGCAGGACAGAGTACATCTTGCCAACGAGACGCTGTATTTGGACGGCACGTTCACGGAAGGAAAACCGGAGATCGTCCGCAGCCGTCTACCAATAAGATACAACCCCAACGTACCACAGCCGGAACATTGGCTGCGGTTTCTGCATGATCTGCTTCATGAAGAAGATATTCCAACCTTGCAAGAATACCTCGGCTATTGCCTCATTCCGTCCACCAAGGGGCAACGGATGATGGTCATTAAAGGCAAAGGCGGCGAAGGCAAAAGTCAGATCGGCAGCGTGATGACTGCTGTGTTTGGCAATAACATGAAGGACGGCAGTATCGGTAAGATTTCCGAAAACCGTTTCGCCCGCGCTGATCTGGAACACCAGCTTCTGATGGTCGATGACGATATGAAAATGGAGGCGCTGAAACAGACCAATTACGTAAAATCCATCGTTACCGCGCAAGGCAAAATGGATTTGGAACGCAAGGGCAAACAGAGCTACCAGGGCTGGATGTTCTGCCGCCTGCTGGCATTTTCTAAGTACGCGTATAGAAATTATTACCACGAGTTGGGCAAAAGCACACCGGGATTATAAGCGGAATAATCACGATAATTTTTCCTCATGATATAATCCGAACATAAAGCAGCAGGGCTTTTTGAAACATAAGTTCTGCTGCTTTTTGGCTTATTATTTATATTTTATTTTTTGAACTCAAGGCTCAAAGTGCACGCCGGCATTGCATAGTCCGGATTTTCGTTGTCCAATTCTCCCGGAAGCACGGTAATTGCCATCGCAACTTCTTTCCCCTTATAGATGTAGGAACCGCTGGCAACCTTCATACTCTTTGCCATCATGTAATCGAGGGTCAGCTCTCCGTCGCCGTAGGTCATAATCTTTCCGTCGTCGGAAAGCGAATCGAGCTTGGTGATGATCTTTTCAATCCACGCCCTGACCTCTTCGTCGGTCATCGCCTCGGAAATATAGGAGCCGATTTCGATGATCTTTCCGCTGTCGATATCATACGAAGTCTTGTCTATGCGCGTAAATTTTGCGCATTTCATATCGTCTTCGGTAATACCGAACGCTTTCATAAAGCCCTCAACGGTGGTGAGATCGTCTGCTTTTTCGTTCTGCTTGCTGTCGGGCTGCGTCTGCTCCTGCTGACCCGGATCTTCGGTCTGCTGACTGCTCGGAGTCGTGTTTTCGTCATTCGTTGCAGGCGTTTTTTCACCGCAGGCCACAAGCGAAAGGAGCATCAGAACGGCAAGTGCCAAAGCTAAAATTTTTGCATGTTTATCCTCCAATTAAACTTCAGTGGGGTTTGTTACTATCAGGACGGAAAGCTTGCCGGAGCCGGTTTCAGATACAGTGATCTTCATTTTCGTGCCGTTATTATCATAGCTGCCAACATAGCCTTTTTCGAAATCCTGATCCTCCTGCATATCCACGCCTGCATCCTTCAATGTATCAACAATGGCATCGATCTGAGAGGAAGCAGGCCATGCTTCGATCAAGATGCCGTCCGAACCGTTGAGAGGATAAATCCATTCCTTATCGCTGATATGGACAGCACCGGAGACATCATCGGTCAGGATCAGCTCCGGCAGTCCGAAGCTTTCCCACATATCGGCAGCGGGCCAGTCGGCAGTTTCCGTATAGCCCTCGAAATGATAGCCGGAAGATGTATCCTGTGTACTTTCATCCGGTTGGCTGGTTTGTGCTTCGCTGCCGGGATTGGTCGTTGTCTGCTCGGATTGCTGCGTATCTTCGTTTTTTTCGTTGCTTGCTGCAGGTGTTTTTTCACCGCAGGCCACAAGCGAAAGCAGCATCAGAAGAGCAAGTACCAAGAGCAAAAACTTTTTCATACAATTACACCTCTCATCTCTTTATAATTTCAGAATCTTGAATTTACCGATGATCGGCAGTTCTTTTGCTTTACCGTTCGCTGCATTGATAATGCCGAGAACGGCAAAGAGCAAGCAAACAAGTCCGAGTAGACTTCCGGCAATACTGAAAATCCATCCGATCAGAGGAAGCCCATCAAGAATGCTCAATACAATTACAGCGATAA
>JAEDKB010000215.1 GCA_016296045.1 Oscillospiraceae bacterium | reverse complement strand
GACCAGCCGACACGCAGAGGTGTATCCGGTGTGGTTTCTTCTACCGGCAGCAGCTCACGGTAACGCCACATGGTATTGTTTTTGCGCGCTGCCATTTTCTCCTTTGTCAGAACGGTTTTGATGTAATCGTAGTCATAAATAATGTCGAGAATACCGCCGCACTCGCAGTTCGTCAGATTCGGAACCGCTTCATATTCTTTGCCGCATTTTACACAGCGGCCGCATTTTACGTTTCTCATAGGATGATCCTTTCTAATAAAATCACGGGCGGACGTTTGCCCGCCCGTGAAAGGGTTTGGTTGGAATTACAGGGACTTCAGCAGGCCGGTAGCCTCGTTGAACTCGTTGATGAGCTCATCCATTTCCTTCGCCTGAGCATGAACAGCGTCCCAAGTGCCCTTGGTATCATACCACAGAGCGTTGAGATCCTTAACGTCGCGAGCCTGCTGCTCAACCCAAGTATAGTACTTGAGGTTGTGGACTCTCTTACGATCTGCGTAGGTCAGCTCGATGAGGTTATCGGTCTTGAGGCCGAGCATATGCAGATTGTGATCCAGAGCGGCTTCATGGACGTTGTATTCGCCGTGCATCTCGTCCAGCTCAGCAATACGGGAACCGTACATCACAGCGGAGTCGGTCAGGACGGTCATAACAACATCATGCTCTGTCAACTCGTAGTATTTTGCCATCTTGATGCAGCACAGAACGTTTGCAATGCCGGAGATGCCGAGCCATGTCATCTTCTCAATCAACTCGTCGCTCATGCCGAGGACTTCCTTCATGTACTGCTTGCCTTCGGGCTTGTTGAACAGGCGGAGCAAGCGCTGAGAGTCTTCATCGTCGATCGCGATTGCCATGTCGGTATTCTTAACATTGTGGATCCAAGGAATGTGCTTGTCGCCGATGCCTTCGATGCGGTGGCCGCCGAAGCCGTTGTTCACGATGGTCGGGCACTGGAGGGCTTCGCCGACAGCGATCTTTGCGGTGGGATAGTGATCCTTCAGGTAGTCGCCTGCGGACATGGTGCCGGCGGAACCGGAGGTGAAAGCGCAGCCGAAGAGGCGGTCATCCGGACGGCGGATGCTCTCATAGACGGTGGAGAGGGCCTCGCCGGTGACGTTGTAGTGCCATACGGGGTTGCCCATTTCTTCAAACTGGTTGAAGATCATCATGGACGGATCCTGCTTCAGTTCCCAGGTCTTGTCGAAGATTTCCTTAACATTGGATTCGCAGCCGGGCGTTGCGATGACCTGACCGGCGATGGACTTCAGCCAGTCAAAACGTTCCTTGGACATTTCTGCGGGCAGAATGGCAACGGAATCGCAAGCCAGCAGCTTGGAGTTGAAAGCGCCGCCGCGGCAGTAGTTGCCGGTGGAGGGCCATACGGCATGATGATAAGTCGCATCAAACTGACCGGTCACAAGACGCGGAACCAGACAGCCGAAGGATGCGCCGACCTTATGGCAGCCGGTGGGGAACCACTTACCGGCCATAGCAACGATACGGCAGGGAACACCGGTCAGCTCAGACGGGAACTCAATATAGTTCGGAGTCTTCTGATACAGACCGCCGAATTCCTTCGGCTCGTTCTTCCATGTGATACGGAAGAGGTTCAGCGGGTTGACATCCCACAGGCCGACATCGGTGAGCTTGGACTTGATCTTTTCAGGGATCAGGTCGGGGTTCTGCATCTGAGCAAAAGTCGGGATGATAATGTTGTTTTCCTTTGCCTTCTGGATGTTGTGTGCAAGGCCTTCCTTGTTGATGCGAAGATCAATCATTGTTTTTTCCTCCTGTTTTTACATCAAGATAAGAATAGAGTGTGTACTTGGAAATGCCAAAGTGGTTCGCGATTTTGTCGCCGGATTTCGTAATCAGCAAGGCACCGTGATCATCCAGGAAACGGATGGCGCGGACCTTATCCTCTTTTGTCATCAAAGCGACAGGTTTTCCAACGAGACGGTCGGACTGCTCGATAAGATCGTCCAGCAGATCGTTGACATTGTGAGTAATTCGTGCGGGCGTTTCTTCTTCGGAACTCAAAGTTGTCGTAAGCGAATTCAAAGCCTGTTCCGCCATTACAAGAGTCGAAATATCGAAGTTGATGCCGAAAATCGCGGCTGCTTTTCCTTCGGAATTCGGAATATAAACCGATGTGGATTTCAGCAGCTTTCCGTCAGGTGTGCGTGTTAAGTAACACAGATGATCTTCCGGACATTTGTCCCCTTTGCCCAACTGCTCCAGCACGACCTGAGAGGGGCCGTCACCGAGCTGTCTGCCGGTCACATGACCGTTTTCGATTGCAACAATGGAATTCGACGTGCTTCGCTCGGAAATCTCATGGACAACCACTTCGCAGTTGCTTCCGAACTGAGCTACAATTCCCTTGGCAATGCGCCGCAAAGCTTCCAGTTCGCTTTCTTTGAGCATATATCCGCTCCTCTCGTCCTTTACTCTTTTTCTATCATAACACATAATTGAATAAAATCAATTCTTTTTTCAAAAAATTTTTTAGTTTTTATAAAAAATTTGTTTGACATCTGTGTCAGATATGGTAATATAAAGATGTACCGCAAGAAGGCGGATTTGATATCGTATTTTATGGAGGGTATATTATGGATTTTGAAGCAATCAAAAAAGCTGCCGAAGGCTATCGCGCAGACATGAGCCGTTTCCTTCGCGATATGATCGCCATTCCCAGCGAGAGCTGCGAAGAAGAGGGCGTTGTAAAGCGTATCGCAGAGGAAATGAATAAGCTCGGCTACGATAAGGTCGAATTTGATAAGCTCGGCAATGTTATCGGCTGGATGGGCTCCGGCGACAAGATCATCGCCATCGACTCTCATATTGACACCGTTGGTATCGGCAACATCAACAACTGGGAAGCAGATCCTTATCAGGGCTATGAAACCGATACCATTATTTACGGCCGCGGCGGTTCCGATCAGGAAGGCGGCATGGCTTCCGCTACATACGGCGCAAAGATCATGAAGGATCTCGGTCTCATTCCCGACGGTTATAAAATCATGGTCGTCGGCTCCGTTCAGGAAGAAGACTGCGACGGCATGTGCTGGCAGTCCAT
>JAEDKB010000022.1 GCA_016296045.1 Oscillospiraceae bacterium | reverse complement strand
GAAGATCAAAAGAAAGTGGTTCTGAAACGATGTCCAATCTGAAAGAAAACAAAATGGGGATTATGCCTGTCGGGCGGCTGCTGTTTAACATGGCATTTCCCATGGCGCTGTCCATGCTTGTGCAGGCGCTTTACAACGTGGTTGACAGCGTCTTTGTCTCGCGCATTTCCGAGGTCGACAATTATGCCCTGACGGCGGTTTCCCTTGCCTTTCCGGTGCAGAACATTATGATCGGTGCCGCCACGGGTATTGCCGTCGGTGTCAATGCGCTGCTTTCAAGAGGTCTGGGTGAAAAGAATTCCGATCAGGTCAACCGCAGCGCCCTCAACGGAATTTTCCTCTCCTTCTGCGGTATGCTGCTGTGTGTCCTCTTCGGCATCTTCGGCGCGGAACCCTATATGCGCTCCCTCACTCCCGACGCGCAGACCATCCGCTACGGCACCGACTATATCCGCATCATTACAGTTGTTTCTTTCGGTATTTTCGGTGAGATTCTGTTGGAACGTCTGCTGCAATCGACCGGACGCACCGCCTATACCATGCTCACGCAGGGTCTCGGTGCCGTCATCAACATCGTCCTTGACCCGATTTTGATCTTCGGAATGTTCGGTCTTCCTCGGATGGAGGTCGCCGGCGCCGCCACCGCAACCGTCATCGGGCAGATCGTTGCCTTTGGTATGGCCATTTTCCTGAATCTGAAAAAGAATCCCGAAGTGCAGATAAAGCTGCGCGGTTTTCGCCCGGATAAAGTGATGATCGGCCGTATTCTCGGTATCGGCATCCCTTCCATGATTATGGTTGCCATCGGTTCTCTGATGAATTACAGCTTCAATCTTGTCCTTGGCACCTTCAACCACATCTCCGCCGGTCTGGGCGAGGTCGGAAAGACCGTATTCGGTGCCTATTTCAAGCTGCAAAGCTTTGTGTTTATGCCGGTATTCGGTATCAACAACGCCGTGCTTGCCATTTCCGCCTACAACTACGGCGCACGAAAGCCCAAACGCATCATGCAGGTCATCCGCTGCGGCGCATTGGGCGCTGCAATCCTGATGCTGACCGGCATTGCTCTGTTCGAGCTCTTTCCGGAAACGCTGCTCGGCTTTTTCAATCCCGATGCGCAGATGCTGGAGGTTGGTGTACCGGCGCTGCGGATTTTGTGCCTGCCCTTTGTTTTTGCAGGTCCCTGCATCATTTTCGGCGGCGTATTTCAGGCCCTCGGCAAGAGCCTGTACAGTATGATCGTCTCGATTGCCCGTCAGCTCGTTGTGCTGATTCCGGCAGCGTATCTACTGTCTTTGGCAGGTGATATTGACCTCGTCTGGCTCTCCTTTCCGATTGCTGAGATTGCTTCCATGCTCGTCTCTGTTGCGATGCTTGTTAAAATTTATCGCAAAAAAATCAAGCCGCTTTATCATTTTCCCGAAATCACCTCTTGAAATTCGACTGGTTTTGTGCTATCCTATGAATTAACATCCACCGGTTTTGCTGCCGGTCTATCCCGAAAGGAGAACTTCGATGCGTAACGCAATGTTTGCTTTTACCTATTACTATTACTGCTTTTGCGGTAATAGCGATTCGTGCTGCAAACAGGAAACAATCGGTTCTCATCTTTCCTGAAAAACGTAACGTTTTAAGCTGCACGAAGTTTTTTCCGTGCAGCTTATTTTTTTTGAAAAGGGGCGTAAAAAACTATGATTACCGTACTGAAAAAAGGAACAACACAGGCACAGATGGAGCATCTGATTGAATGGCTGAAAGCCAGAAATCTGGATGTGCATATTTCCCACGGACATGATTATACGATTCTCGGTCTGATCGGCGACACCAGCAAGGTGGACATGGAGCTTTTGAGCAGTCTGGATATTGTGGAGTCTGTTCAGCGTGTCTCGGGGCCCTACAAGCAGTGCAACCGTCAGTTCCATCCGGAGGACACGGTTATTTCCGTCGGCAATGCCAAAATCGGCGGCGGGAACTTCTGCATGATCGCCGGTCCCTGCTCCGTAGAGACCGAAGCGCAGATCATTGAGGTCGCGCAGAAGGTAAAGCAAGCCGGTGCCGATATTCTGCGCGGCGGCGCTTTCAAGCCCCGTACCTCTCCGTATGATTTTCAGGGGCTCGGTGCCGAGGGCATCCGGCTGCTGCTGGAAGCAAAAAAAGCGACCGGACTGCCGATTGTTACGGAAATTATGAGCGTGCAGTATCTCGATTTGTTTGCGGATATTGACATCATTCAGGTCGGCGCACGCAATATGCAGAATTTTGACCTGCTCAAGGAGCTGGGTAAAACGGATAAGCCCATCCTGCTCAAGCGCGGTCTTGCCAACACCTTAAAGGAATTCCTGATGAGCGCGGAATACATCATGTCGGAAGGCAATCAAAACGTGATTCTCTGCGAGCGCGGAATCCGTACCTTTGATACCTATGCGCGCAACACCCTGGATCTGACGGCTGTTCCGGTGCTGCACGAGCTGAGCCACCTGCCCGTCATTGTCGATCCCAGCCATGCTACGGGCAAGGTGCATCTGGTGCCTCCGATGGCGATGGCCGCTGTTGCCTGCGGCGCAGACGGCGTCATGGTGGAGGTGCATAACGATCCCATCCACGCTCTTTGCGACGGGGCGCAGTCGCTGAAGCCTGAGCAGTTTGCCGTGCTTGCCGAAAAAATGCGCACCGTGAGAAAGGCGGTCACGCAATGACCGTCGGCATCGTTGGTCTGGGACTGATCGGCGGCTCTCTTGCCAAAGCCTACCACGAAGCAGGGCACCGTGTGCTTGCATATGATATTGACAGCTCTGTCACCGCCTTTGCGCAGATGGCAAATGCCGTAGACGAAGCGCTTTCCGAAGAGAATATCGCGCAGTGTGATCTGCTCCTGCTTGCGGTTTATCCGCAGGCGGCAATCGACTATCTGGCACAGTACGCCGCTCTGCTCAGAAAGGATGCCGTTGTGGTTGACTGCTGCGGCACCAAGCGCATCGTCTGCGCAGCCTGTTTTAAAATCGCAAAGGAACACGGCTTCCTGTTCGTCGGCGGTCATCCGATGGCAGGCACCCATTTTTCCGGCTTTAAATACAGCCGTGCCACCCTCTTTAAGGGTGCGCCGATGGTTCTCGTGCCGCCGGTGCTGGACGATATGCAGATGATCGAACGCGTCTGCAAGCTGCTGGATGCCCCCTGCTTCGGTCATTTCTCCGTTACCACGGCGGAAAAGCACGATGAAATGATTGCCTTTACCTCTCAGCTTGCCCATGTCGTTTCCAACGCTTATGTGAAAAGCCCAACGGCACGAAGCCACAAAGGGTTTTCCGCCGGCAGCTATAAGGATCTGACCCGCGTCGCGTGGCTCAATCCGCAGATGTGGACGGAGCTGTTTCTGGATAACCGCGATCATCTGATCGCAGAGCTGGACGGTCTTTGTTCCGAACTGCAAAAATACCGTGACGCGCTTTCTGAGGGGAACAGCGAAACGCTCTGCGCTCTGCTGGAGGAGGGTAAACGATGCAAGGAGGAAGTCGGATGAACATCGTAAAGGTCAACGCCTCACGCAGCTATGAGGTCAAAATCGGGCGCGGTCTGCTCGATCATATCGGCAGCGAGGTCAAACAGTTGACCTCCGGCAAGGTGCTCATCGTAACGGATGAGACCGTCGCCTCCCTCTATCTTGCAAAGGTCTACCGCCTGCTGACATCGGAGGGGCTGACGGTATCCACCGCCTCCGTTCCGGCAGGTGAGTCCTCAAAGAGCGTTGAATGTTATGTAAACCTTTTAAATATTCTTGCCGCGAAGCAGCTCACGCGCTCTGACGCAGTTGTTGCGTTGGGCGGCGGCGTGGTAGGCGATCTGGCAGGCTTTGCCGCAGCCACCTATCTGCGCGGCATTCCGGTCATTCAGGTCCCGACCACACTGCTCGCCATGGTCGATTCCTCCGTCGGAGGAAAAACCGCGATTGATCTGCCGATCGGAAAAAATCTCGTCGGTGCCTTCCACCAGCCGTCTCTGGTGCTGTGCGATCCGGATGTGCTCAGCACCCTTCCGGAAGAGATTTTCCGCGACGGCTGTGCGGAGGTAATCAAAACCGCGATTTTGTTCGACCAAGCGCTCTTTTCGCATTTGCGTGAACACGGATCGGACTTTGACCGCGAATACGTCATCACAAGATGCGTGGAGTGTAAACGGGACGTGGTCTGTCGGGACGAGTTTGACACCGGCGAACGGCAGAAGCTCAATCTCGGACACACCATCGGTCACGCAGTCGAAGCGCTCAGCGGCTACACCGTTCCCCACGGACAGGCCGTGGCGATCGGAACGGCGATCATGAGCCGCGCCTTCTGCCCGCAGAAAGACGAAATTCTGTCCGTTCTGGAAAAGTTCGGACTTCCGACCGCAACGGATTATCCTCCCGAAGACCTCGCAAGCGCTGCGTTGTCTGACAAAAAGCGTCTCGGTGACAGCGTAACGATTGTGGTTCCGGAGAAAATCGGAAGCTGTTGCCTGAAAAAAATTCCGGTCAGTGAGCTTCTGACCGTCATCAAGGCAGGTTACAAACCATGGAACTGACCCTTTCTCCCCGCCCCATCGGCGGCACCGTCGCGTCCATCGCCTCAAAGTCACAGGCACACCGCCTGCTGATCTGCGCGGCGCTTGCATGGCAATCCACGAAAATCATCTGCACGGAAACCTCTGCCGATATTGACGCTACCATACGGTGCCTTGCCGCATTAGGCGCAGACTTTTCCCGTATGAACGGCACGATCACCGTCTATCCGATGGAGCTGCCGCACGGTGACAGGGAGCTCGACTGCGGAGAAAGCGGCTCGACCCTGCGATTTTTACTTCCGGTTGTCGGTGCCCTCGGCGTTGGCGCAACCTTCCGGCTGCATGGCAGGCTTGCCGAACGTCCGCTCTCTCCGCTTTGGGAGGAAATGGAGCGCCACGGCTGCCGTCTGTCGCGTCCGACGGCGGACACGCTTCGCTGTGAGGGACGGCTCAGCGGCGGAACCTATCAGATTGCCGGAGATGTCTCCTCTCAATTTATCAGCGGTCTGCTGTTTGCCCTCCCCCTGACGGGCGAGGATTCCGATATTATGTTAACTTCAAAGGCGGAATCCGCCGGATACATCGAACTGACGATCCATGCACTGCGTCAATTCGGAATTGACGCAGAACGTACGCCCTCCGGTTGGCACATCCCCTCCGGCAGCTTCTACGCCTCCTGCGGAAAGGCGGAGGTGGAGGGCGACTGGTCCAATGCCGCGTTCTGGCTTTGTGCCGGAGCGATCAGTTCACCCGTCACGGTAACCGGTCTGAACCCCGCCTCCTTGCAGGCAGATCGGGAAGTTTTGGAAATTCTGCGCCGTTTCGGCGCGGAGGTCACCTCGGATGAATTCGGTGTACACGTTGCGCCCTCCGCGCTTCATGCAATCGAGATTGACGCACGGAACATTCCCGATTTGGTTCCGCCGCTTGCCGCCGTCGCCGCTTGTGCCAAGGGCACGACCACCATTTTCGGCGCGGAACGGCTCAGAATCAAGGAAAGTGATCGTCTGCAATCGGTTGCAAACGCACTGCGCGCAGTCGGCGGTCAGGCGGAAATCACCTCAGACGGACTGAAAATCACCGGCAGTGCTCTGCGCGGCGGCACCATCGACAGCAGCAACGATCACCGTATCGCCATGCTGGCAGGGATTCTCTCATCGGTCTGTTCTCAGCCGATCACCCTGCACGGTGCCGAAGCGGTTCAGAAATCCTATCCCAACTTCTGGGAAGAACTGAAAAGGCATTCCGCAACCTGATTCTCTATTTGACAAGCAACCTGATTTTCCATCGATACAGGAGGAAATAATTATGAGCAGCACATTCGGAACCGCACTCAAGCTGATGATTTTCGGGCAGTCCCACGCCCCTGCCATCGGCATGTGCATGGACGGCTTCCCGTCGGGCTTTGCCCCGGATTTTGAGGCATTGCAGCAGTTTCTTTCGCGGCGTGCGCCCGGACAGGGTGCATTTACCACACCGCGCCGAGAAGCCGATCAGCCGGAATTTCTTTCCGGCTTCTCCGGCGGAAAAACCTGCGGCGCTCCGATCGCTGCAATCATTCAAAATACTAATGTTCACTCTCAGGATTATGTAAACTTAACGGAGACACCCCGTCCGGCACATGCCGACTGGGTTTCCCGCGAAAAATACGGCGAAAGTGCAGACCTCAGCGGCGGAGGACATTTTTCCGGCCGTCTGACTGCGCCGCTGTGTATTGCCGGCGGTCTGTGCCTGCAATATCTGCAAGCCCAAAACATTCACATCGGTGCGCACATTCTGCGCATCGGTCAGGCGGAGGATGACCGCTTTGACGCGGTTCATCCCGACTTTTCCTTGGAAAACGGCTATACCGTAAAGCCCGAAGCGTGGAGCGCCATGCTCGAGGAGATCGCCGCTGCCAGATCGGACGGCGACAGCGTCGGGGGGGTAATCGAATGTGCCGTAACCGGACTTCCGGTCGGTCTGGGCGAGCCGATGTTCGGCGGAATGGAAAACCGCCTGTCACAGATCCTGTTTGGCATTCCTGCCGTGAAGGGTGTGGAATTCGGCAGCGGCTTTGCCTGTGCCGGTATGCGCGGAAGCGTACACAATGATCCGTTCTGCTTGGATGACAGTGGTGCTTTCCGCACGAAAACCAACAACGCAGGCGGTATTCTGGGCGGCATTACAAACGCGATGCCCCTGATTTTCCGCATTGCCATCAAGCCCACGCCGTCCATTTCGCGGCCGCAGGAAACCGTCCGTTTTGACGGCACCGCCACCACCCTTAAAATTCAGGGGCGTCATGACCCCTGCATTGTTCCGCGGGCACTTCCCTGTGTAGAAGCCGCGGCAGCGATTGCAATTCTGGATGCTTTTTTGGAGGTAAAAAAATGGAACTGAAGGATTATCGAGACCAAATTGATCAGATTGATGATGAGATCGTCCGTCTGTTTCAGCAGCGCATGGACGTTGCCGCACAGATCGCCGCATACAAAAAGGAACACGACCTTCCGATTATGCAGGCAAGCCGCGAACGCGAGAAGCTGGCAGATCTGAGCGGCAAAACACGGGAGGAGCTGCAATCTTATCTGCGTGTGCTCTACTCGCTTCTGTTTGAGCTCAGCCGCACCTATCAGGCACGCGGCAGCCGCACAGAGCTTTACGAGCGCATTGCAGATGCCATTGAAAACACGCCGAAGCTGTTTCCGCGTTCGGCAAGCGTTGCCTGTCAGGGTGTCGAGGGCGCTTACTCTCAGCTTGCCTGCGAACGCCTTTTTGCCGCGCCGAACATTCAGTACTTCCGCTCCTTTGAGGGTGTCTTTTCCGCCATTGAAGCCGGCTTCTGCCGCTACGGCATCCTGCCCATAGAAAACAGCACCGCAGGCTCGGTCAAGCGTGTATACGATCTGATGGTATCGCACAATTTCTCCATTGTCCGCTCGGTGCGGCTCAAGGTCGACCACTGCCTGCTTGCAAAGCCCGGCAGCACCGAAATTCATGAGGTTTTCTCCCATGAACAGGCAATTTCCCAATGCGCCGAATTCTTAAAAACGCTCGGTGATATCAAAATCACCCGCTGCGAAAATACCGCCGTTGCGGCGCAGACCGTAGCCGCCTCGGAGCGTCAGGACGTTGCCGCCCTGTCCTCCAGATTTTGCGCGGAGCTTTACGGTCTTGACATTCTCCGTTCCGGTGTGCAGGATGTCGGCAACAACCATACCCGTTTCATCTGCATCTCCAAGCAGCCTGAAATCTACCCCGGTGCCGACCGCACCACTTTGATGCTCGTTCTGCCGCATAAGCCCGGCTCGCTTTATAAGGTTCTTGCGCGGCTGTACGCTCTCGGCATCAATCTGCTGAAGCTGGAAAGCCGTCCCCTGCCCGACCGCGATTTTGAATTCCTGTTCTATCTGGATCTGGAAACCTCGGTCTATTCCGACGAATTTGTCCAGCTCATGTGCGATATCGGCAGCTTCTGCGAAGAATTCAAATACCTCGGCAGCTATTCGGAGGTTGTATAATGCGCTGCGGTCTGCTCGGAGAACATTTGGGGCACAGCTATTCGCCGCAGATTCACGCGCTTTTGGGTGATTATTCCTATGCGTTGTTCGAAATCGCGCCGGAGGAACTGGAAGTATTTTTGAAAAGCGGCTCGTTTGACGCCTTAAATGTAACGATTCCCTATAAAAAATCGGTCATTCCGTTTTGCTCGGAGCTTTCGGAAACCGCACGGCGCATGGGCAGTGTGAACACGCTTTTGCGGCGTGCAGACGGCACGCTCTACGGCGACAATACCGACTATGACGGTTTTTCGTGGCTGCTTGCCCGTAACGGCGGCATCCGCCCCGGAGAAAAGGCGCTTGTTTTCGGCACCGGCGGTGCCTCCCTGACCGTGCAGGAGGTTCTGCGCGCCTGCGGAGCAAAGGTTGTTGCGCTCTCCCGTCACGGTGAAAACAGCTATGACACGCTGCCGCTGCATTCTGACGCGGTGCTCGCCGTCAATGCAACCCCCGTGGGAATGTATCCCAATAACGGGCAGCGTCTTGTCGATCTATCCCTGCTTCCGAAGCTGCGATGTGTGCTCGATTTGATCTACAATCCCGCCCGTACGCAGCTTCTGCTCGATGCACAAGCCCGATCCATCCGCGCAGAAAACGGACTTTCCATGCTCGTGGCACAGGCAAAACGTGCCGCCGAGCTTTTTACGGATAAAAAAATCCCCGACAGCCGCTGTGAGGAGATATTATGTAAACTATCCTCGCAAATGCAGAACATCATTCTCATCGGAATGCCCGGCTGCGGCAAAAGCACCGTCGGCAAACTGCTGGCGCAGGAGCTTGGCCGCCCGTTCGTGGATGCCGACGCGGAAATTGAAAAAGCCGTCGGATGCGACATTCCTACCTTTTTCTCCAAGTACGGTGAAGCGGCATTTCGTGCGCAGGAAACCAAAGTTCTCTCACAGCTCGGAAAACACTCCGGCTGCGTGATTGCGACCGGCGGCGGCTGCGTAACACGTCCCGAAAACGCTCCTCTGCTGCATCAAAACGGAACGATCCTATGGCTCAGGCGCGAGCTGTCGAGTCTTCCCACCGATGGCCGTCCGATCAGTCAGTCCACGCCGATGCAGGAGCTCTATGCACAGCGCAAAGCGCTCTATGAATCCTTCTGCGACCGAATCGTGGAAAACGATGCCGCGCCGCAGGATGCTGTCGAAGCAATTCTAAAAGCAATCAGGCAGGAAGGAGAAACGACATGAAGCTTTTGATTTTGAACGGGCCGAATCTGAATATGCTCGGTATCCGCGAGCCGGAAATCTATGGAAGAAAAACCTATGCGGATCTCGTATCTTTTCTGAACGAATGTGCCGCCGCGCTTGGCTGCACGGTCGAAGTGCGCCAGAGCAACCACGAAGGTGATCTGGTCGATTGGATTCAGGAGGCTTATGGCAAATTTGACGGCATCGTCATCAACCCCGCCGCCTATACGCACACCTCCGTCGCAATCCTGGACGCGCTCAAAGCCGTCGCTCTTCCCGCCGTTGAGGTGCATTTGTCCGATGTAGACGCACGGGAAGCCTTTCGCCATATCTCCTATCCCGGCATGGCCTGCCAGAAGACCTTCAAGGGTTTCGGCTTTGAGGGCTACCGCATGGCAATGGAATTCCTGCTCGGGCAGAAATAATCCAAATGCCGTTCGCGTAAAAGCACACGACTCTTTTGTGCATGAACGCGCACACGCCGTTTGAAAATTTTTGACCGTTTGCAATGGACGAACAGGTGCAACACAAAACGCCGTCTTTCTTTCCCCCTGTCTGATGAAAAACGTCTTAACTTGGCACTCTTTTTCATCCGATTTCATTCTTTTCTCGTTCGTTATTGTCGAACAATTTCAGAACAATAAATGTTACATTACATATTGACTTCTTTTTTCAAAAAAAACAACGCCCTATCCTTGCAGGACAGGGCGTATTATTGTATAATGTATTTAAGCCCCAAAAAAGTAAGGATTCTTTCAACATAATTTGTGCATAAACACGAAAAGGAATCTTGCAATATGTCTACATTTTTTCTCAACGGCAACGAAATTACCGTTCAAAAAAATCAAAAGCTCCTGCGCTTTCTGCGAGACGAGCTGCATATCACCTCTGCCAAAGACGGCTGCAGTGAGGGTGCCTGCGGTGCCTGCACCGTTTTAATCGAGGGCGAGCCCTGCCGCGCCTGCATTCCCGATACCGATCGATTGGACGGCAAGCACGTGCTGACCGTTGAAGGTCTTTCCGACTTTGAAAAGGCTGTCTTTACCTTTGCCTTCGGTGAAGCCGGAGCCGTTCAGTGCGGCTTCTGTATTCCGGGCATGGTGCTGTGCGCCAAAAGTCTGCTCGACAAGTGCGCCGATCCGACCGAGGAGCAGATCCGTTTCGCAATTCGGAACAATTACTGCCGCTGCACCGGATATGTAAAAATTATCGCCGCCATCCGTCTGGCAGCAAAGATTTTCCGCGACGGGAAAATTCCGCTTCCCTCCACGACGGACTGGAAGCTCGGCTCCAATGTACAGCGCATTGACGTGGAAGAAAAAGTGCTCGGCTACGGCCAGTATCCGGACGACATTTATCCGGAAGGAATGTGCTATGGCTCTGCTGTCCGCAGCAAGTATGCCCGTGCCCGTGTGCTTTCTATCGACAAATCGCTTGCGCTCAAGGTTCCCGGTGTCATTGCCGTCCTGACCGCGGAGGATATCCCCGGTGAAAATCTGATCGGTCACATTGAACACGATCAATATACACTGGTGCCTGTCGGCGCGCTGACGCATTATTTGGGCGACGCGATTGCGCTGGTGGTTGCCGAAACGCGGGAAGCGCTTGAAAAGGGCAAAAAGCTGGTAAAAGTCCAGTACGAGCCGATGATTCCCGTCAACAGCATCCAGCAGGCTGCCGCTGCGGATGCGCCGCTCGTCTTTGAGCATATGTCCAACAACATTCAGGCGCATAAGCACGTCTCCCGCGGTGATGCCGAGGGCGCGATCCAAAACGCAAAATATGTGCTCTCCGGTCACTTTGAAACACCGTGGACGGAGCACGCCTTCCTTGAGCCGGAATGTGCCGTTGCCTTGCTTGACAAAGATGACAATGTCATGATCTATTCCTCCGACCAGTCTACGCACACGACCCTCCATGAATGCCGGCGGATGCTCGGTACCGATAAAATCAAAGTGCAGAATGCACTTGTCGGCGGCGGCTTCGGCGGCAAGGAGGATATGTCCGTGCAGCACCACGCCGCCCTGATTGCCTACTGCACACGCCGTCCGGTCAAGGTTGCCCTCTCCCGAAAGGAATCCCTTCTGATTCATCCGAAGCGCCATCGCTTTGAAATGGACTTTACGATCGGCTGCAACGAAGACGGCATCATTCAAGGCGTCAAGGCAAAGGTCTGCTCCGATACCGGCGCCTTTGCCTCTCTGGGCGGCCCCGTTCTGGAACGCGCCTGCACCCATGCCGCAGGTCCCTACGCTTATGAAAATTTTGAAATTGAAGGCACCTCCTACTATACCAACAATCCTCCCGCGGGTGCTTTCCGCGGATTCGGCGTCACGCAGACCTGCTTTGCGATTGAAAGCCTGATGAACATGATGGCCGATCTTATCGGCATCAGTCCGTGGGAGATTCGTTACCGCAACGCAATCCGTCCGGGCGGTGTTCTCCCGAACGGTCAGATCGTAGACGCTTCTACCGGTCTGGTGGAAACGCTTGAGGCAGTCAAGCCCTACTATGACGAAGCAACTGCCGCCGGAAAGCCTGTCGGTCTGGCATGCGCGATGAAGAATTCCGGTGTCGGTGTCGGTCTTCCCGACTGGGGCCGCTGCAAACTGATCGTCGAGGAGGATCAAAAGCTGCACATCTATTCCGGCGCCTCCTGCATCGGTCAGGGGCTCGGCACCGTTCTGGTGCAGATGGTCGTTTCCAACACCGATCTTCAGCGCGACGATATCGTTTATGAGCGCAGCAACACCTGGATTGCGCCGGACTCCGGCGATACCTCCGGCTCCCGTCAGACGGTCGTCACCGGAGAAGCCTGCCGCAGAGCGTGTGAAAAACTGATGGCTGCCAAAAAAGGAAAATCTCTTTCCGACTTAGTCGGTCAGGAATTTTTTGGCGAGTACTTCGCCAAAACCGATCCGCTTGGTGCCGACATACCGAATCCTGTTTCTCATGTTGCCTACGGCTATGCAACACAGATGTGTGTTCTGGATCGCGCAACCGGAAAAATCGATACCTTTGTTGCCGCGCATGATGTCGGCAAGGCAGTCAATCCGCGCTCCTGCGAGGGTCAGATTGAGGGCGGCGTTGTCATGTCGATGGGCTATGCCCTCCGTGAGCAGTACCCGATCGATTCCAACTGCAAGCCCATTGAGAAATTCGGTGAGCTTGGACTGTTCCGTGCCCACGAAATTCCGCCAAAAATCAAAGCCATCGTCATCGACAAGCCCGGTCTGGACATCGCCTGCGGTGCAATCGGCATCGGTGAGATCACCTCGATTCCCACAGCGCCCGCCATTGCAGATGCCTATTTCCGTCTTGACGGCGAACGGCGCTTCACTCTTCCGATTGAAAATACACCCTATAAACGCAAATAACGATCCCACGCTTTAAGCCCAGAAAGGAAGTTTCTTATGATCGTCAAAAAGAAGTTTCCGGCCAAAGTTGCCTGCGTTCACTGCAACGGCGGCTGCCGCGCAAAGAAATCGCCGGAAGGCTATGATCTTTGTACCTATGGCTGCACCGGCTGCGGTACCTGTATTGAGGTCTGCTCTTTCGGTGCAATCAGTCTGAACTCTTACGGCGTTGCCGAAGTTGATGAGCGCAAATGCATCGGCTGCGGCTCCTGCTATCACGCCTGCCCGCAGCGCGTGATCCATCTTCGTCTGGAGGATAATCCCATTGTTGTCCTCTGCTCGAATAAGGATGCCGTCTGTAAAAATGTCTGCGACGTCAGCTGCATCGGCTGCGGCCTTTGCGAAAAAGCCTGCCCCGCAGGCGCAATCAAGGTCTCTGAAAACCGCGCATTTATTTACTCTGATAAATGCCTGAGCTGCGGTGCCTGTGCAATGGTCTGCCCACGCGGCGTGATTCATGACAAGCGCGGTATTTTAACGCACCGAATCTAATCGGCAATCGATTCACACACACAGAAGCTGCAAAAACGGCGCAGCGCACAAGCGCTTTCATTTCATACGAATACCTGATAGAAATCTTGAATTCTTTCCGGAGCACCTCCCGTATATGTCATTCTGAGGGCGCGCAGCAACCGAAGAATCTTTTTCCTATCGAAACTGCGAAGTTCCTTCGCTTTCGCTCAGGATGACATAGGAAGAAACCTTGTTTCGGCATCGATGCATATACGCTCTCTTGTCATATTTCACCTTTTCAGCCATCGAATAATTCGATGGCTGAAAATTTTTTCAAAAAAAGGTTGACAAATCTGTATTACTGTATTAGTATGTTAGTACACTAATACATCGGAGGTGAGTTGGTTGCCCTGGGAACTTAAAACAGATCGACAGATCTGGCTTCAGCTTGCGGACACTCTGACAGAGCAGATCGTCTCCGGTCAGTATCCGCCGGGTGTCCGCATTCCGTCGGTGCGTGATCTGGCTGCGGAAGCCGGTGTCAATCCCAACACCATGCAGCGAGCGCTGGCGTATCTGGAGGATTCCGGTCTGGTATCGGCGCAGCGCAACAGCGGGCGCTATGTTACGGAGGATGCCGATCTGATCGGGTTTACGCGCCGAAAGCTGGCCTTGTCAGAACTGAAAAAATTCTACGAAAAAATGAATCAGCTCGGTTTTTCCGAACAGGAGATCACCGAGCTTTGCAAGAAAAAGGAGGAAAGTGAATGAACGATTTCGTTGTTTGCAGCGGCCTGACAAAAATCTATCGCGGAACCACGCCTGCGCTGGACCACGTTGATTTCTCTCTGCCGTCCGGAAAAATCATCGGACTGTTAGGTCCGAACGGCTCCGGAAAAACCACGCTTCTGAAAATCCTGACCGGACTGCTGCGTCCCACGGCAGGCTCTGTTCAGATTTGCGGCATGGAGATCGGCGTCGGCACAAAAGCGGTTGTCAGCTATCTGCCGGATAAAATGTACTACGCCGGTTGGATGAAGGGCAAGGATCTGATCAACCTGTTTGCCGATTTTTATGCGGATTTCCGCAAGGATCGCGCCGTCGCCATGTGCAACGCGCTTGCCATTGACCTCAATATGAAGGTCAAGGCAATGTCAAAGGGTACACAGGAAAAATTGCAGCTCATTCTGGTTATGAGCCGTGAGGCAAAGCTGTATCTGCTGGATGAACCGATTGCCGGTGTCGATCCGGCAGCGCGGGAGTTCATCCTGCGCACGATTCTGGCAAACTATTCTCCGGAAAGCACGGTTCTGATCTCTACACACCTGATTGCGGATGTCGAACCCGTCCTTGACGAAGCGGTTTTCCTGAAGGAAGGACGAATTGTCCGCTATGACAGCGTAGATCACATCCGCGAAACGGAAGGCAAATCCGTAGATGAGGTATTCCGCGAAATCTTCCGTACTGTCCCGATCGGAGGTGTTTGGCCGTGCTGAGTAAGCTTTTAAAATATGACCTTCGCGCTAATTTGAAAATCTATCTTTTTGTTTGGCCCGCAATCATTGCACTCGCTCTGATCGACCGTCTCAGCCTGACCGTTCAGATCGGAGGATCTTTGGGTACGATTTTCACCATTACGACCACCACCCTCTTTGTGCTGGCACTTTTTGCCGCCTGCATTTTGGCGCTGGTCATTTCCATTATTCGCTTTTATTCCGGTCTGCTGCGGAATGAGGGCTATCTGATGTTCACTCTGCCCGTCAAGTCGTGGCAGCTCATCCTTTCCAAATTCCTCACCGCTCTGCTGACACTGGCGGTTACGATCGTGCTGAGCATCTTCTGCGCGATCTTCGTGTTCGGCGGCGTTGACGGGTTGCTGGAGGTTCTCTCCTCGTTGCTCAGCGCAAGCAGTGTACCTACCGGTATTACCCTGGCGCTGACCCTTCTGATATGCGGTGTGAGTCTGTGCCTGTCCATTTTGCAGATCTATCTTGCCTGCTCCATCGGACATCTGTTCCGCAGACGCAGAATTCTGTTCTCCATTTTGTTCTACTATGCCATCAGCATTGCGGTCGAATTCTTCACGCTTGTGCTGACGGTCGGTATCATCGGCACCGGCGTAATTGATAATCTTCTCTGGAGCGGTGGAGAAAATCTGTTTTTCGCTGTAGTCTTGGTCGCTGAGGCTGCCCTTGGCTGCGTCTACTTCTTTGTCAGCGAGCGTCTGCTCCGCAGACATCTGAATCTGGAGTAATCGGATACCGCTCCCTGCGGAACGCGAAGCCAAGAATAAATGATCCATATTCCGATACGGCGAAAAACCGTGGGGCTGTCTCTTATCCTTCTGAGACAGCCCCACAAAATATTT
>JAEDKB010000214.1 GCA_016296045.1 Oscillospiraceae bacterium | reverse complement strand
GCGCGGCATTCGCGGTTCTGACATTCGCCTTCGTTGCGACCTTCATTCCGAAAAATCCGGCGAGCACCGAAAACAGCGCGCCGAGCAAAAAGCAGACGGAGGTACCCCAACTTATGAAAACGCCGATAAGTACAACGAGTGCTGCAACGAAAAAGACGAGGATCTTATATTCCGCCTTGAGAAACGCATCCGCGCCCTCGGCGATCGCCGAGGCAATTTCCTGCATCTTCGCATTTCCCGGTGATGAGCGGATAACGTAATTTGCCTTGTATAAAGCAAACAGCAGCGCACAGACAGACAGAATCGGAACCGACCATAGTATCGTATTCATTTCGATACCTCCTTATTTAAGTTGGGCACTGTATTCTGGTATTACTAAATATACCCCGCTTTGCTGTCACCGTCAACAGTTTTTTATATTTTCAACAAATTTCAGGGGTACTAATCTTTATTTTAACAATGTTTTTCGTCATTTGGCACAGTGTGTATAAATAATATTCCATTAAATGCAAAAAAAGAACCGATAATTATTGGTATAGCTTATAATGTGTACTTCATCGGAATATGCCCCGAAAAGTGCAGAAAAAGTTCCCCCGTATGGCTGAAGCATACGGGGGAACTTTTTCCGGCATGAGATTCAAACCCGTGCCGGCAGCAAGCCCGATTTTCACCTTCATTGTAAAAAACGTTCCGCCATGGAATTTACAGGACAGGAAACATATTGTAAAGCTTAAACAGCTTGATGTCGTTTGCGGAAATTTTCAGCTGTGAAAGCAGCTCTTCCGATTCGGGCAGAATTGTCCTTGACAACATGATTTTGGCTGCAACCGGCATGAGAGGTCTGGTTGACAGCCCATTCCATAATCCCATTCGTGCTGCGGCGTCGAGAGAAGACGCCAGTAACTGAATACTCGCCTTTTCCATAGGCAGGTATTCATTGCGCAAAAAGATATTGGTGACTGCGTCAAAGTGTTCCATATATCCTTCATAAGTATTCTCGCACAGCTGGTACTGCTCATAATCCCGAAAGTTCATATACAGACGTATTTTTTGCCGCCCTTCCTGCAAACGCTCTGCCATTTCAAAGAAGCATCGTATTACTTTACTCTCGCGGCCATCATAAATATATCCGTAAAAATGGTCTGTATCCTGAAAAAAAGGGAATCTGTCACTTTCTCTTTCCCCCGTTTTTTGCGGTTCATTGTACAGCAGCAGGCTTACATGAACATCCAGCGCAGCGGCCACTTCGTACAGCGTATCCAGATCCATCGCGATCTCGCCCTTTTCATACTTGGACACCGTCGCCTTGCTCTTGCAGATGCGGTCTGCAAGTTCATGCAGCGTCATGTGTTTTTTCTTCCGGTATATGCGGATTTTTTCACCCACCGAAGCAGTAATAACCGACATTCAAGTCCTTCTCCAATCGTTTCATTAAAATTGACATATTGACGATATTCGCTGACATTATCACGCAAGCAAGAAAAGTATATCCCAAGATAGTCGTAAAGTCAATTTACGTGAAACAAATTCTCTGTAAAGTTTCCTCAAGGGAAACTGTCTGCGGTTTGCCCTCCCCCCGATGGTCATGTTACTATCAGGGTGCTAAATCATTTGGAGGTGCGTAATGTATAATTTTGACGAAATCATCGACCGCAGACACACCAACGCCATGAACACAGACGGGTTCCGTTCCTACATTTTCCACGCAGACGATACGATGGAATTTCCCTATAAAGATGAGGAGTTCATTCGTATGTGGGTTGCCGACATGGAGTTTGCCACACCGGATGTTGTCATCGACGCCATGAGAGAGCGTTTGGACAAGCGAATCTTCGGATATACACGCGTATTTGAAGATTCGTATTATGACGCTTTCAGCGGCTGGTGCAAGACCCGCTACGACTGGAGCTTTGAAAAGAAGGAGTTGGTCATGTCTAACGGAATTATTCCGGCCTTGTATGAATTGGTGAATTATATTACCAAGCCGGATGAGAAAGTGCTCTTCCTCACACCCTCGTATGCCTACTTCAAATACGCGGCGGATTTCAATTCCCGTGACTGTGTTTGCAGTGATTTGAGGAATGATGACGGCTTCTATTCCGTGGATTGGGACGACCTGAGCGCAAAAGCGGCCGATGAGAAGGTAAAGCTTTTCATCTTATGCAATCCCCATAACCCTTCTGGACGGGTATGGAAAAAAGACGAGCTTGAAAAAATGGCCGCCATTATAGAAAAGAACCGGCTTTGGGTCATCTCCGATGAAATACACTGCGATCTTCTGCGTATGAATCAGCGTCACATCCCAATGGGCAGAATCATGCCGGAATATGACCGCTTGATTACCTGTATGGCGCCTTCCAAGACCTTTAATTTGGCGGGACTTATGATTTCCAACGTCATTATCCGAAACGGCGAATTGAGAGGCGTCTGGCTGGACCGCCACTATAATTTTGATAACCCCCTGAGCATTGCCGCAGCCCAGGCAGCTTACGAAAAAGGTCAGCCGTGGCTGGAGGAGCTGCGCGCATATCTGGACGATAACTTTGCGTTCACAGGCCAATATTTGAAACAGCATCTGCCGCAGGCAAAATACCGCATTGCAGAGGCCACTTATCTGGCATGGGTCGATTTGAACGCTTATTTCAGAAAAGAGGACGATCTTCCCATGTTCTTCGCCTATAAAGCCGGTGTTCTTTTGGAAGGCGGGAATATGTTCGTTCAAAACTCCGACGGCTTTATCCGTTTGAATCTGGCAATGCCCCGTTCCGTTTTGGCGGAAGGCCTCCGCAGAATATGCGAGGCTGTAAACAGCAAATGAGCTTGTATGACAAAAGCTGAACACCCATCGTCGCCCGTTTGACCAACATAAAACAGACATTCCGTTTTCGCTTTTAAAGCGGCGGCGGAATGTCTGTTTTATTTTTCCGGGGAAAGTGCTGTGTTTTCCCTGTTCGGCCGGGCAGCGCATTTTGGAAGTGTCACTGCATTATCCGTGCGAAGTCACCGGCCGCGGCGGTCATGCCGCTCATAGTAAGCTTTCTTATTGAGATACATTCTCCTGTCCGCCTCGGTGAGCAGGGACTGCATGGTGCCGCTCCCCTCCCCTGCCGATATGGCATA
>JAEDKB010000213.1 GCA_016296045.1 Oscillospiraceae bacterium | reverse complement strand
ACATTCTGGATTTGTTTCCTTTTGATACATGACAAAGTATAAAAATAATCGAAAAATAATATATGAGATACCTTGACAGGCGAGGTATCTCTTGATATAACGCAGCCATAAAGAGGCTATGCGATAAGCGAAAGCTGAAACCGACAAAGGAGGTGCGGAGGTGTCCATTACCGCTGATTTGATCCGCAGTCATACAGAAACCATCATACTGGCGCAACTGCTTCAGCATGACAGCTATGGCTACGAAATCAACAAGGTCATCCGAAAAAAATCTGAAAACCGCTACGAACTGAAGGAAACCAAAAAATGAAAACTGTTTGGAAAATTGTTCTTTGCTCTCTGGCAGCCGTGTTGCTGATCGGACTGCTGGTCTGGGCGTTGGTATTTGATTTTACCGTTCCCGTACTGCATTTCGGAGATGACTTCGACGATTCCGGTTATACCGTTATGGATGTAAGCGGCGAAGCTGTGATTTCCGAGAAAATCAAGGCGCTGGATATTCAGTGGAGCAGCGGCTCCGTCCGGATTTGTGCCTATGACGGCAATGAAATCATACTGCGCGAAACAGCACAGGATAACGAAGCAAGCCGTCTGCGCTACCGCGTGGAAAACGGAAAGCTGAACGTTCGTGAACGAAAAAGAAGCCTGTTGTCTACCCATGGCAAGTCTCTCGAAATTCTGCTCCCCACCAAAATTGCAACCGCGCTTTCTTCCGTTGATCTGGATGTAGCCAGCGCGGAAATTACGATGGAAGCTTTGACTGCCGAAAAGCTGGAAATTGATACCGCCTCCGGTGATGTTACCGCGACAGTGTGCAGCTTTACCGAGGTTGATTACGACGGCGCAAGCAGCGAATGCCGTATGGAGAACTGTACAATCGGCGAGTTTGAGATGGACACGGCTTCGGGCGATGCCGTTCTCAGCGGCAGCATCAGCGAGATTTCCTTTGATGCCGCCAGCGGCAATCTGACCGTAACGACCTCTGTCGCACCGAAAAAAATCGACATCAGCACCGCCTCCGGAGATGCGGATCTTACCATTCCGGCAGACGCGGAGTTCACCTTGGAATACGATGCAATCTCGAAGGACTGCAACATTTCGGATTTTGTCGGTTCGATCTCCGCTGATCGCTTTATCTGCGGCAGCGGCAGTGCAAAATATGATTTTGACACCGCCAGCGGCAAGCTCGCGCTGCACGCCGGAGAATAATCTAAATTTGAAAGACGGGTGTGCTTCTGCGCATCCGTCTTTTTCAGTCTGTCGAAAAGAATATCAATGAGAAGCCTATACCAACTTGCACAGCTTGCAGATCCAATAAATCACACCGTAAATCACGCTTGCACTCGTGCCGAAGACCAGAACCGGTCCGGCGATCGTAAACATCTTCGCACAGGTGCCGAGCACGATGCCTTCCGTCTGAAACTCTACCGCCGGAGCAGCAATGGAATTGGCAAAGCCCGTAATCGGCACGAGCGTTCCCGCGCCGGCAAATTTTGCAATATCATCATAGACCGCAAAACCCGTTAGCAGCACAGACAAAAATACCAGACAAATGCTGGTCGTCGTCGCACTCATTTTCTCGTCCATTCCCATTGCCGATGCACCGTTCATCACAAGCTGTCCCAGCGTGCAGATCAGCCCGCCCGTCCAAAAGGCGTTGAAACAGTTTTTGACGCATTTGCTTTTCGGCGCAAGTGCGTCGGTATACTGTCCATATTCTTTGTTGGTCATCTTCATGCAATCAGCCCCTTTTGCACTAGCTTTCCGCAAAGGGGAAAAAATATTCCGTGATATCCCGCACATATTTTTTTCATTTCTGCTCAAACTATCTGCGGACACAGATGGAAAAAGCAATCATCGCGTACGGATGCAAAATCAGACGGCCAACTGTTTTGAGCAATTTCCATATACTGTGTCAAGTGCACCGCATGCGGGGTCATGGACGGTGCGAAATCGCGCGAAAAAAGGACAGGCGATTTTCGCCTGTCCTTACATATTTCTTACCTGCTGCGCGTTGCGGAATATTTCGGCTTTCAGTTCGTCCAGAGAATCGAATTTCCGTTCCGGACGCAGAAAATCGATCAGTTCAATTTGGATCGTGTGGCCGTACAAATCACCGTCAAAGTCCAATATCCATGGCTCTACCGTCACCGTTTTCCCGTTCACGGTCGGCCGCGTACCGATATTCACAACAGCGCGGAAACGCCGGTTATCAAAAACCGCTTCGGCAGCATACACGCCGAATTTCGGAATTAAAATGCCCTCGGCAATCTGAAAATTTGCCGTGGGAATACCCAGCGTCCGTCCGAGCTTCTGTCCGCTGATGACCGTTCCGGATAAAATGTGCCGATGACCGAGAAAGCGTACTGCACGCGCCGTTTCACCGGCTTCCAAAAGGGAGCGAATGTAGGTGGAAGAGACCGTCTGTCCCTCCAGCCGAACCTGCGCAATACAGTCGCAGCCGATTCCGAGCTTCTCACATTCCACACGCAGCTTTTCAGGCGTTCCCTCTCCACGGGCACCGAAGCGGAAGTCCTCACCGCAGACGACGTGCACGGCATGGAAGGTTTCCGCCAGCGTGTCGCGCACAAAGCTTTTCCAGCTCTGCTGCATGGTCTTTCGGTCAAAATGCAGCGTCCGCACCTCATCGATGCCGTAAAGCTCCTGCATCAGACCGATGCGCTCCATCGGTGTATTCAAAAGTGCAATTTTCTCTCCGCGCACCAGCGTATCCGGATGCGTGTCGAAGGTCAGCGCCGCGGCTGTCAGATGTTTTTCATCCGCAAGCTCACGCGTCCGTCGAAGCAGAGCGCCGTGACCCAGATGCACACCGTCAAAAAAGCCCAGTGCCAGCACACATTGATCCATAGAATTTCCTCTTTATGCAAATGAGATTTTCAGGGATTTGGGGCAAAAAAGCTTTTGACAGTTGCCAATTTCTCCCCTCGCTGCTCACACAGCGCCAAAAACTCGCCGGAACTTCCGTAAACACGATAGCGCCCCTCTTCTGCCGAACAGGTAAAAGAAGCACCGTTGCGTACGCATTTTTCCTGTTTTTCGCTGAGCGTCAGTCGGGGCAGGTTTGAAAACAGGCTGTCCGTCGGAAGCAGCAGCGATTCCGGATTCGGATGCCTTACG
>JAEDKB010000212.1 GCA_016296045.1 Oscillospiraceae bacterium | reverse complement strand
CGCCTTGGAAAGCGGCGCGGCAGCCCTTGCGACGGCCTCCGGTTCCGCCGCAATCACCTATGCGGTTCAGAATATTGCCGTTGCCGGAGATCATATTGTATCGTCTGCAAACCTTTACGGCGGCACATACAATTTATTTGCAAACACGTTAAAAGAGCAGGGTCTTTCCACAACCTTTGTTGATCCGTCCGTTCCCGAAAACTTTGAGAGGGCAATTCAACCGAACACCAAGCTGCTTTATGCGGAGGTGCTCGGAAACCCGAATTCCGATGTAATTGACATTGAAGCAATTGCCTCTGTCGCGCATAAGCATGGCATTCCGCTTATCGTGGACAGTACCTTTGCAACGCCGTACTTGATTCGTCCGATTGAGCACGGAGCGGATATTGTCGTCCATTCCGCAACCAAGTTTATCGGCGGTCACGGAACGGTCATGGGCGGCGTTGTCATTGACGGCGGCAAGTTTGACTGGGCGCAGAATGATAAATTTCCCGGTCTGACGAAACCGAACCCTTCCTATCACGGCGTGGTCTTTACGGAGGCCTGCGGAAACATCGCCTATATTATGAAACTGCGCACGACCCTTATGAGGGATCAGGGCGCAACCATTTCGCCGTTTAACTCCTTCCTGCTTTTACAGGGACTTGAAACATTGTCGCTTCGCGTTGAGCGCCATGTGGAAAATGCACTGAAAGTGGTCGATTTTCTGAAAGCGCATCCGCAGGTTCAGCAAGTGAACCATCCCTCTTTGGCATCAGGCAGAGAAAAGGAACTCTATGACCGCTATTTCCCCAAGGGAGCCGGCTCCATTTTTACCTTTGATATCAAGGGAAGCGCAGAGGATGCCAAGAAGTTTACCGAAAGTCTGGAGCTGTTCTCGCTTCTGGCAAATGTTGCCGATGTCAAGAGCCTTGTCATACATCCGGCATCGACAACGCACTCTCAGTTGAGCGAAGAAGAGCTGCTTGCTGTCGGAATTCGGCCGACTACGGTTCGTCTTTCCATCGGCACGGAACACATTGATGATATTATTGCAGATTTGCAGCATGGCTTTGAAGCCGTGAAATAAGGAGGTTATTTCCATGAGCAATATTTATACATCCGCAGACCAGTTGATCGGTAAAACACCGTTGCTGGAACTGACGCATATTGAAGAAACAGAAGGATTAAAGGCAAGACTGCTGGTAAAGCTGGAATACTTTAATCCGGCAGGCTCGGTCAAGGATCGGATTGCGAAAGCGATGATTGACGATGCCGAAGCCAAGGGATATCTGAAAGAGGGCTCCGTTATCATTGAACCGACTTCCGGAAATACAGGCATTGGTCTTGCGTCTGTGGCGGCTGCCAGAGGCTATCGCATCATCATTGTGATGCCGGAGACGATGAGCGTTGAGCGCAGACAGCTTATGAAGGCCTATGGCGCAGAGCTTGTTCTGACAGAGGGAGCAAAGGGAATGAAGGGAGCCATCGCGAAAGCGGAGGAGCTTGCAAGCGAGATTCCCAACAGCTTTATTCCCGGTCAGTTTGTAAATCCGGCAAATCCTGCGGCGCACAGAGCAACAACCGGACCGGAGATCTGGGAAGACACGGACGGAAAGGTTGACATTTTTGTAGCCGGTGTAGGAACCGGCGGAACCATAACGGGTGTCGGAGAGTACCTGAAAAGCCAAAATCCCGATATGAAAGTTGTAGCGGTAGAACCGGCATCGTCGGCGGTTTTGTCTACCGGCGTGGCAGGTGCCCATAAGATTCAGGGCATTGGTGCCGGCTTTGTTCCGAAGGTGCTGAATACCGGAATCTATGACGAAATCATAACCGTTACAAATGAGGATGCCTTTGCCGCCGGAAAATATATCGGCAAGAAGGAAGGCGTATTGGTGGGGATTTCCTCCGGCGCCGCCGCATGGGCAGCGATGGAACTTGCAAAGCGTCCGGAAAACGAGGGAAAGACGATTGTTGCGCTGCTGCCCGATACGGCAGACCGCTATCTTTCCACCCCGCTGTTTGCGGACTGAGAACATGAAAATGATTTACGCGGATAACGCTGCTACCACAAGGCTGAGCAAAAAAGCGATGGACGCTATGCTTCCTTATATGGACAAGCTTTACGGCAATCCCTCCGGCCTGTATCGTTTTGCACAGGAAGCCAAAGAGGCTCTGGAGGATGCCAGAGAGCGTATTGCACGCTGTCTTGGCTGCGAAGCAAGGGAAATCACCTTTACCTCCGGCGGCAGCGAGGCGGATAATCAGGCGTTGATGAGTGCGGCGCGCCTCGGCGAACGCAAGGGGAAAAAGCATATCATTTCCACCGCTTTTGAGCATCACGCGGTTCTTCATACGTTGGAAAAGCTGAAAAACGCTCATTGCCTCCTGAAAACGGAACGAAGCAGAATGACGAGATTCACCACAAAAAGTAAAGGAGTATGGGAACATGATGGTATCCACACGCGGAAGATATGCATTGCGTGTTATGATTGATCTGGCAGAGCATAGATCAGATGGGAATATCTCAATGAAGTCTGTCGCCGAGCGACAGAATATATCATTGAAATATCTGGAAAAGATTTTACCCATTCTTGTAAAAGAGAAAATGATCGAAGGTGTGCACGGCAAGGGCGGCGGATACCGTCTAACGAATGAGCCGGAAAGCTATCGGGTCGGTGACATCCTTCGTCTGACGGAGGGAGATCTGGCACCCGTTGCCTGTCTGGAGTGTAACGCAAAGCCTTGCAGCAGGACAGCCGAATGCAGAACACTTCCGATGTGGAATGAACTGAATGATCTTATCAATGATTATCTCAACAGCAAAACGCTTGCGGATTTGATGAAACCTTAATACGAATACCTGATAGAAATCTTTTTCAATCTTTCTATCAGGTATTCGTATGAAATTCTCCCGCAAGAAAACACAATCCGAATCGGCTTTCAAGATCAAAGACCGGTTCGGATTGTGTTTTGTTTTATATTTGTGTAAAAAAACGGGTACCGAGTGAAGAGAAATGTTGTATAATGGATTATACTAGAATCTCATAAAAAGGTTAAAAAACCTTTTTATAGCGCCGAAGGCGCGTCAGATTCTGCACAAGACGGCACAGCGTGCCTTAAGCACGATGTGAGTGTGCGTAGCACACGGGATTCT
>JAEDKB010000211.1 GCA_016296045.1 Oscillospiraceae bacterium | reverse complement strand
GTTGCGGGGTCGCAGGAAACATAGACCACTCGGTCGGGCGACATTCTTTCCATCGCGTCAATGACCTCCGTGCTCACGCCCTTTCGGGGTGGGTCTACCACGATCACGTCCGGACGGATTCCTTCCTCGCAGAGCGTCTGCGCCGTCTGACCGGCATCCGCGCAGAAAAATCGCGCGTTTTCAATGCCGTTTCGTGCGGCGTTGCGTTTCGCGTCCTCAATGGCTGCGTCTACAACCTCTACGCCGATCACACGCTTCGCCTGCCGCGCAAGACAAAGCGTAATCGTGCCCGTACCGCAGTAAAGATCCAGCACCGTTTCCGTGCCGTGCAGATTCGCCGCAGCAAGCACCTTCCCATAGAGCACTTCCGCCTGATCGCGGTTGACCTGATAGAACGAGCGCGGAGAAATTCGGAAGCGCAGTCCGCAGAGAATATCCTCGATGGCCTCCGCTCCCCACAAAATCCGCGTTTTTTCGCCCAAAACAGCGTTGCCTCTGCGCGTGTTGCAGTTGACCGCCACCGATTTCAGCCCCTCAACACGCTCGCGCAGCAGTTGGATAAGCTCCTTCTCACGGGGCAGCGTTTCTCCGTTGATGACCAAGCAAACCAGAATTTCTCCCGTCGCTGCGCCGCAACGCACAAAAATATGCCGGAGCAGACCCTTGCCGCTTTCCTCGTCATAGGCGCTGACGCGATAGGTTCGCGCCCATTCCAGTACCGCTTTTTTTGCTTGATCGGCGCTCTCCGGCTGGATCAGGCAGCGGTCAATCGGAATCAGATCGTGGCTGCCCTTTTTGAAAAAGCCGGCATCCAGATTTTTGCCCGTCGGCGCAACCGGATACTGCGCCTTATTGCGGTACCCCTCACAGGTCTTTGCACCGGCCAGCTCGATGTGCTCTAATGCCTGTCCGCCGAGCCGATTGAGCGCGTCCAGCACACGCTGCGCCTTGATTTCCTGCTCCGCTTCGTAGTCCATATGCCAGAAATCGCAGCCGCCGCACAGCTTGGCATACGGGCAGCGGCGGTTGACCCGATGCGGCGACCTTCTGCATATTTTCTCTATTTTTCCGTGGGCGGCATTCTTTCCGATGTGGGTGATGCGGATTTCATATTCCTCCCCCGGTACCGCGTTCGGAACAAAAACCGCATAGCCGTCTACCCGACAGACGCCCAGCCCGTCGCTGGTAAAGCCGCTGACTTCGGCGCGGCAGATATCGTTTTTCTTCATGGTGTTTTCCCCTGTTTCACGTGAAACATTTTTTGACTTGTCGTTGATTTTCGTGTATACTGATTTCATTTCATAGAAATCTATCATTGATTCTACCACATATTTTTACGCTCGTAAATGCGAAATCAGGTGTTTTTATGCTATCGTATCAAAATTGTACGCTTTGTCCGCGCAAATGCGGCGTAGATCGTAGCGCCGGAAAATTGGGCTTTTGCGCGATGCCCGCCGGACTTCGGGCAGCAAAGGCCATGCTCCATTACGGCGAAGAGCCTCCGATCTCCGGCTGCTTCGGCACGGGGGCGGTTTTTTTCAGCGGCTGCACACTGCGCTGCTCCTTCTGCCAGAACGCGGAGATTTCCGTGGGCGGCAAGGGAATTCCCTTGGACTCTGCTCGTCTGCGCGAAATTTTTGAGCGTTTGATTGAGAACGGCGCACAATCCATTGATCTGGTAACGCCGACGCATTTTCTGCCCGATATTCTGCCGGCGCTTACGCCGAAGCTGCCCGTTCCGGTGGTATATAACTGCGGCGGATATGAATCCGTGGAAACGCTGCGTTTACTCGATGGGCTGGTGGATATTTATCTGCCGGATTTTAAGTACGCCGACAACGCGCTTGCCGCAAAACTCTCACGCGCCCCGGACTATTTTGAAGTCGCCTGTGCCGCGCTGAAGGAGATGTACCGTCAGGTCGGAAGCGCAGTCATCAAAGACGACGTGATGCAAAAGGGACTGCTTGTACGTCATCTTGTTCTGCCCGGTCATTTGGACAATACGCTGCGCGTGATCGAATGGGTCGCGCAGAGCTTCCCGAAAAACGATGTTTTATTCTCCTTGATGAGCCAGTATGTGCCGATGGGGAAGGCTGCGCCTCCGCTGGATCGCCGCCTGACCGAGGAGGAATATGCCGGCGCAGTTTCGTGGATGGAGCTGTGCGGTCTGACAAACGGGTTTACGCAGGATTTTTCCGCAGCGACAGCGGAGTATCTACCCGAATTTGATCTGGGCGGATTAGAAATTTAAAACAAACGTTTGCAAATTGCAAAAACTTGTGATAAACTAAAAATGTAAGAAAATTCAAAATTGGAAGGAGGCAGCCAAATGGGTCGGCCGAGCACCAAACGTCAGGAAATTTTATTGTTCCTCCGCAGCTTTGCCGCGGAAAACGGATATGCGCCCTCCGTTCGTGAGATCATGCAGGCAGTCGGTCTGCGTTCGACATCGACCGTGCAGTATCACCTTAACGAGCTAAGCCGCGCCGGACTGATTGAAACAGACGGCGGCAAAAGCCGCGCCATCCGTCTGCCGAATCACCGAGGCGTTCCCGTTGTCGGCACCGTCGCTGCCGGTATGCCGATTCTGGCGGAGGAAAACATTGACGGCTATCTGCCGTGGGACGGTGAAGAGGGCTGTTTTGCTCTGCGCGTCAAGGGAGATTCCATGATCGATGCCCATATTTTTGACGGAGACAAGGTCATTGTCCGTCCGCAGCCGACAGCGGAAAACTACGAAATCGTTGTTGCGCTGATCGGCGACGAGGCAACCGTAAAACGTCTCAGCCGCGAAAACGGCGAGGTCTGGCTGCTTCCGGAAAACCCTTCCTATGCTCCGATTGACGGGCGCGACGCCGTCATTGTCGGGAAGGTCTGTGCCGTGATCCGCGAGCTGTAAAAACCATGTTTCACGTGAAACATTGCTTTTCAAACTGTCAATCATAAGGCGTTATATGCTTTTGCGACCGCATCGGTTGCAGTTTTTTAGCAACAAGTCATACGAACACCAGATAGAACCCTTGAATTCTATCCGGAGCACCTCCCGTATATGTCATTCTGAGGAACATAGTGACGAAGAATCCTTTCTCTATCGAAGGTGCGAAGATCCTTCGCTTTCGCTCAGGATGACATGAAAAGAAGCCTTGCTTCAAC
>JAEDKB010000210.1 GCA_016296045.1 Oscillospiraceae bacterium | reverse complement strand
CCACGCCAAAGCGCCGCCCTCCGCCGTTGTCAGATTCTTTACGGCATGGAAGGAATATGCGGTAAAATCGGCCACTTCGCCGCTATGTAAACCATGATAAGAGGCGCCGAAGCCATGCGCGCTGTCCGCAAGAACGATCGGTCTGTCAAAAAGCTTCTGAATCTTACTTTCCGGCCGATACAGATGCTTTTTTTCCTCTAACACCTGATAAATCGTATGATAATCCACCATCTTACCGGCAATATCCACCGGCATTATGACCTTCGTGCGTGGTGTAATCGCATCGGCAAGCTTTTGATAATCCATTTCGAAGCTGTCAGGCGCCGTATCGACCAGCACGATTTTTGCACCGACATGATGAATTACGCTGGCAGTAGCCGTGTAGGTATACGCGCAGGTAATTACCTCATCGCCTTCGCCGACACCTATCAATCGAAGCGCCATTTCCATCGCCGCCGTTGCGGAATTCATGCATATCGCACGGTCTGCATGAACGTATGCGGCGATTCTTTTTTCAAATTCTTTTGTTTTCGGTCCGGTTGTAATCCAGCCGGAACGCAATGCATCGGCTACTGCCGCAATTTCCTGCTCTCCGATATCCGGAGGAGAAAACGGAACGTTCATAAAAGCACTCCTATCAGCTATCAAGTCAAATTGTCAATTTGCGGCATGTACGGCGACATGGTATGTCGGAACAATTTCCTCAACCATACGGAATACATCCGGCGTATTTTCCATGCAGGCAGTTTCTAATTGAGAAAGCTGCCGCATCAGTTTATTTTCGTCAATTTCCAGCGGTTTACCGATATGAATGAGATTGTTCTCCGTGGAACGCAGCCCTTCTTCATTCATCAGCATTTCTTCAAAGAGCTTTTCGCCGGGACGCAGACCGGTATATTTTACCTCAATATCCACATCCGGCTCAAAACCGGAAAGACGAATCAGGTTTCGGGCAAGCTCGTCAATTCTGACCGGCTCTCCCATATCCAGAACAAATATTTCTCCGCGATGGGCATAGGCACCTGCCTGAAGGACAAGCGACACCGCCTCCGGAATCGTCATAAAATATCGGATGATATCCGGATGCGTCACCGTAACGGGACCGCCCTCCTCAATCTGCTTCTTAAAGAGCGGAATCACGCTGCCGTTGCTGCCGAGAACATTGCCGAACCGAACAGCAACAAACTTTGTATTGGAACGGTTGGCCATCATCTGTACGATCATTTCGCACATACGCTTTGACGCGCCCATGATATTGGTTGGGTTGACGGCCTTGTCCGTGGAGATCAGAACGAAGGTTTCCGAACCGAAACGGTCCGCCGCCTGCGCGACATGATATGTACCGAACACATTGTTCTTAATTGCCTCATTCGGACTGTCTTCCATCAAAGGAACGTGTTTATGCGCCGCAGCATGGAAAACAATCTGCGGACGGTATTTTTCAAACACCATGTTTACACGCTCGGTATCCCGAACCGAGCCAATCAGTGTAATCAGATTCAGCTCCGGATGCGCGCGCTTGAGCTCCTGCTGGATCTCATAGGCGTTATTCTCATAGATATCAAAAATAATCAACTGTCTCGGCGTGTGATCGGCAATCTGTCTGCAAAGCTCGCTGCCGATGGAGCCGCCGCCGCCGGTAACCAAAACGGTTTTCTCGCTGAGATAATCCGCGATCTGTCCCAAATCGACCTGAACGCTGTCGCGACCGAGAAGGTCGAGAATATCGACTTCACGAATTTTCTGAATGCTCACCTCACCGTTTGCAAGCTGGAAAATGCCGGGCATGATTTTCAGCCTACAGCCGGTTCCTTGGCAGATTTTCAGAATTTCCTTTCGATCCTGCACTTTTGCCGCCGGAATCGCGAAAACAATTTCTTCCACGCGCATCGACTCAGTCAGACGAACAATGTCATTTCTGCCGCCGGCAATCTTTACATTTCTTAAGTATTGACCGCGTTTCAGCGGATCATCATCCACGATGCAGACCACACGGTTTTGGGAATTTTCACTGTTTTGAAATTCCCGAAGCACGAGCATTCCGGCGCTTCCTGCGCCAATCAGCATCGTCCGTTTCTGGCGGCCGTGCTTTGCGGATTTATGATGAAGACCGCGCAGAAGCCGATAGGAAAACCGCGTAACGGAAATAAAACAAATCAGAAACAGGCAGTTGAGCAGCGGAAAGCTCATCGGAAGGCCGTGGATAATTCCGGCCATCTGTCCCACCGTTTCAACCACACAGACAAGAACCGATGCCAGAATAATGTGGATCAGTTCGTCAACGCTCGCATATTCCCACAAGCTGGTATACAGCTTCATCGGGATAAAAACGGCAAGCGACAAAATGGTAAACCACGGCGCATATTTTAGAAGGACCTCAAACATCTTCTCGTTGCGGAAATCGGCGATGCTGAAATCCAAACGCGAAAAAATAGCCAAAAAAGAAGAAAAATTGATGATAAAAATATCTACAATGAGCAGTAAAATGATACGCAGTAAATATTTAATCCACTCGGACGAATCCGTTTTTCTCATGATTGCTCACCACCCAAATCACGATTCTTTATTGTTATTTTGAAGCTGGATATCGTGAACCGTTTTATACAAAGAGGAAATCGATTTTGGCTTGGTAAACAGGATTCGAACCCACCGCGCAATCCAGCAAAACGGCAGAAGAACCGGCACTTTTTTCAGAATCGGAAACATCAACTGCATTTCATCACACGGTAAAAACACCATATGTAAAAACATTGCGGTTTTTGCTTTTTTCTCGCTTTTTCCCTTTCGCATATATCTTCGAAGATCATTTTCCCGACGAGTATTCTTCGTACCATAGGTCGCGCTGGTCAGGATATACGCCTGCATTTCCGTGACATCGGCGCTTGCCTCACTTCCGTTCTCAGAAAACCAGTATTCCGAAAGTGCTTCCATCTGGTCGGCAAAGGCTTCAAGATTCAGTTTTTTCAGTTCCCGCGCAATGTATTCCTGATCCATGGAGTCACGGTAGGCGCGGTTAAAAAGATAGATATCGATTACGGAACGGATTCCGGTGCCGGAGTAAAAATAATGCTTTGCCGAATGTGTCAGAAGATAAAGATATACATCCTCATTTTTCATTCCGTAGCAGAAACGGTCTTTTTGAAGATAGGCTTTTT
>JAEDKB010000209.1 GCA_016296045.1 Oscillospiraceae bacterium | reverse complement strand
TTGTATCTGATATTAAGGGAACAACGACCGATCCGGTCCGAAAAACCATGGAGCTTCTTCCTCTGGGACCTGTCGTCATCATCGATACCCCCGGTTTGGATGATGTGGGTGTGCTGGGCGAAAAGCGGATTCAGAAAGCGAAGCAGATGCTTGCGCAAACCGACATTGCCGTTCTGGTCGTTGATGCAGACGCTGGAATGTCCGAGCAGGATCGAGCGATTGTCAAAATCTTTCAGGAGAAAAAACTGCCGTATCTGATCGTTCTGAATAAGGCAGACCTTCTGAAAGAGCGCAGGACGATTTCTGACGAGTCGCTTTACGCCAGTGCGCTGACCGGTGAAGGAATTGAAGCGTTAAAGGAACGCCTTGGCATATTTGCAAAGGTCAAAAAAAATCCGAAGCATATTGTTTCCGATCTTCTGATGCCGAACGACCATATTGTACTTGTTGTTCCGATTGATGAATCGGCACCGAAGGGGAGATTGATCCTTCCGCAGCAGCAAACCATACGCGATATTCTCGATGCCCATTGCACCTTGTCTGTTTGTCAGCCCGAAGAGCTGGCGCGTGTGCTCGATTCGATGAAAACGCCTCCGAAGCTTGTGATTACAGATTCTCAGGCCTTTTCTCAGGTGGCTGCGGTCGTGCCGGAATCCATTCTGCTGACATCCTTTTCTATTCTGTTTGCACGCTATAAAGGCAATTTAAAAAATTTCGTAGAGGCTTCGGCACGTCTTTCAAGCCTAAAAAACGGCGACCGTATTTTGATTTCAGAGGGCTGCACACATCACCGCCAATGCAATGATATCGGCACAGTCAAGCTGCCCGGCTGGATAGAGCGCTTCACCGGTGTCCGACCGGAATACAGCTTTACTTCCGGCGGAGATTTTCCCGAACAGCTTTCTGAATATGCTTTGATTATCCATTGCGGAGGCTGTATGCTGAACGAGGCAGAAATGAAGTACCGCATTGAAAAAGCCGTATCTGCCGGTGTTCCGATCACAAATTACGGAATCGCCATAGCTCATATGCACGGGATATTACGGCGTTCCTTATCGCCGTTTCCGGAGCTGCAAACTCTATTAGGCTAGTTTTTTTCTGACATAATATTACAATAGGACTTGACAAGGTGTGATATACTGTCTATATGCCTGTATACCAAAGTCGCAGGCAAAAGAAAGGTGAATGATTTATGGCTACCAAAAAGGTAAAAGAAACTGTAGAAACTGTAAAAAACGAAGCGGTTGAAGCTGCAAAGAAAATCTCTAAAGCTGCTGAGCCTGCTGTAGAAGCAGCAAAGAGCACAGCCAAGGCTGCGGGAACTGCCGCGAAGAGCACTGCAAAAGCTGCCGGAAGCGCTGCAAAGACTGCCGGCAAGAAAATTGCGGCCGCATTGATTCCCGAAGTTTATATAGAATACGCAAATTACAAAGCAGACTGTGCTGAGCTGGTTGAACGCTGCAAGGCGGATTTTAAGTCCAAGCATAAATCCGCAGCGATCCACTCCTGCAAGCTGTATATTAAGCCCGAGGATGCGATGGTCTATTATGTAATCAACGATATCGCAGATAAGATTGCTCTGTAACAGGAAAACGGTAAAAAGGGGAGGCAAACCGCCTCTCCTTCCTTGTTTTATGGCATAATCCGCATCATGCAAGAACTGCCCGCCGAAGTCCAAAACCATATTGGTTGGGTCTTCGGCGGGTAGTTCTTTAAGCCGCAAAAGGGGAGTGCGAGTTTTTTAATTAAAATAATGACCTTATTTTGAACAGCTTTGGAAAACGGCAATTTTTTCTGCGGCAGACCTTGACTGTGTGAAGCGGCTGTTCTACAATAATTGGAAACAAAAATCAGGAGAATCGTTTCCGGTATGAAAGACAAAATTATTGACGCATCCATCCAGAGCTTGCGGCAGGAGGGTCTGCGCTTTTCCGTAGACGTTCTGGCGGAACGGCTCAGGATCTCCAAAAAAACCATCTATAAGTATTTTCCAACCAAGGAAGCCCTTGCTTATGCAATGTACGAGCGCTACTATGAAAAGCTGCGGGAGAAAATCCGTACGCTTGTGCAGCAAGGCAGAGATACACCGGAGGAAGAACTGCTGCTGTGCTATCTGGATTCCGCTAAAATGGTTTCCCGTGAGATTTTTAATAAGTACAGCCTCAACCAAGTCATCGGAGATTTTGCTTTGAACGGCCACGCGGCGGTATGGAAGGCCATCCGTCCGTATGTCTGCAAAACAATGTCCGATGAAGAGGCGAAAATCTATCAATTGATCGTTGACGGCGCGCTGGAGCGGACAATTGCTTGTAAAGCGGATCCTGCCGCAGTGATCGGAATGTTGAGGAAAATCAAATGATTGTAGATGTTTCTTCTGTTCTTCCTCTTCCTTTCTGCGGCGGTCGGCATCGTGATCGATCTGTTTGTGTTCCATGCTTACAGGCTGAATTATATTCTGATCGGCATGGCGTTCAGCGCAACACTGGTGAATCTGATTCCGGAAGAGAAAGCATCGGAGGTTTTTTCAAAATACAGCGGCATTCTGAATCTTTCCCTCATGCTGGTGATTGTAAACCTCGGAATGCCGCTCGATTACCGGCTGATTGCCGGTGCCGGACTGTTTACCGCCGTCTATATTCTTTCCCGCGCCGCCGGAAAAATCGGTGGTGCATGGCTCGGCGGCAAAATAACAAAAGCGCCGGATACAGTGACAAAATATCTTGGCTTTACGCTTCTGCCGCATTCCGGCGTTTCTCTGGTGTTTACGGGCATCGCGGCAGCGACGCTCAGCGCGATTGACCCGAGTCTGGCTGAAATTGTGCAGGGTACCATCGTGGCAGCCGCCATCATCAATGAGATCATTGCCGTCATCATAGCGAAATTTGCCTTTATCTGGGCCGGCGAAATCGACCGCAGTAAATAGGGTGGATTTCGATGAAACAACCTTTGTCTTCTGGACAAAGGTTGTTTCTTTTCCGGCAATTAACCGTGTTTTAATACAAATGTCTCCCTTTTGAGGTAAGAGGGTGCGAAATCATTTTTGAGGGTGCATTGTACTATACGCCCTCTCGGAAAACCGATAATTTATTGTCGGTTGTAGTTTTCTCGGTTACTATTACTTGATATGTATTGTTATCTGTTTCGTAACTTATGGTTTGTTTGACCGAAAGCT
>JAEDKB010000208.1 GCA_016296045.1 Oscillospiraceae bacterium | reverse complement strand
ACCGCAGACAGAATAACAAGCTCACGCGATACATCAGAAACGCCCACTTCTCCGTAAGCGTCAAATAACTCCTCGTCTACCATATCCCCCAAATGTGTTGTATAATAGAGTCTAAGCAAGTCCATAGATCAAATGAGAATGACCAAATCAGTCTATGGAGCAAGCTGGACTAAATTAGACACAGGAGGAACGGATTATGGAAGAAACAACCACAGCAATCACAGCAGTAAAGCAGGAGGTACAGCTTCGTGACTGGGCAGCACAGATCGCAGCGCAGCAGGCAAGCGGGATGACGGTGCAGAAATGGTGTGCCGAGAACGGTATCAATCCCAAGACCTACTATTATCATTTGCGGAAGCTCCGGGAGAAATGCGTGGCATCTGCACCGGCTATCGTACCTTTGGGTGTACCCAAATACACATCAAGCATTCATATTGAGAAGGACGGCATACAGATCTCATTGCCTACGGATATTCCGGCGGAAACGCTGATCGCTCTGGTACACGAATTATGCTGAATGATTTACCAACTGATCAGCAGACGTACATTGTTACGGGATACACCGATCTCCGGCGTTCGATCGACGGCCTGGCAACGATCATTCAGGCACAGCTGCAGCTTGATCCGTACAGCACTGCATTATTCTTGTTCTGCGGAAGACGGTGCGACCGCATCAAAGGCTTGCTCTGGGAAGGCGATGGATTTCTTCTTCTGTACAAAAGACTTGATAACGGCAGGTTTCAATGGCCTCGCAATGAAACAGAAGCATTGCTTCTTACAACACAGCAAAGGCGCTGGCTTCTGGAAGGCTTGAAAATCGAGCAGCCCAAAGCAATACAGGAAGGACGCAGAAGCGCAATTTATTAGACTTTGTTTTTCTGCGTAAATTCTCTGATTTTACTTGATTTTTAGGGGATTTTGTGCTATAATAGTGATAGTACAAAGTGATCGGAGGAGTGCAGTATGAACGTGCATATCTCATCAAAAGATGAACAGGCTCTGGCACAGGAAAATGCTGCGCTCCGAAATGAAGTGAATAATCTCAAGGAACAGCTTGCTCTTTTACAGGAACAGTTTGACTGGCTGAGAAAACAGGTCTTCGGAAGGAAAACCGAGCAGACCTCTGTCATCATGGATGGCGGCACACAGCTTTCACTGTTTCCGGATGAAAAAGAGCAGGCTGTTTCTGTGCCGGAGAAAACGGTGACTGTTCCCGAACATCAGCGCAAAGCAAGGCGTACCCATGAGGACTGGATGAGCAATCTCCCGATCAAAGAAGAAAGGCACGAAGAAGAACATCCGGTATGTGAGAAGTGCGGTTCGGAAATGGCGGAGATCGGTGAAGAAAAGGCATATGATGAATTGGTTTTTGTTCCCGGCGAATTCTATGTCCGCAGGCATATCGTGAAAAAATACAAGTGTACGAAATGTGGTCAGGATCCTGAGAACGATGCGAAATGTCCGGACGAGATTGAGCGCTGCAATATCCGACGTGCTGTTTATCCGAAGCCGATGATTCCACACAGCTTTTGTTCTCCGGAATTAGCCGCACATATTGCCTATGAAAAGTTTGCAAAAGCAGTGCCGCTGTACCGTCAGGAAAAAGATTTTGCAGCGAAGGGCATCCCTCTTCTCAGAGCAACGATGTCTGAATGGGTATGCTGGGCAGCGGAGCGCTGGTGTCTGCCGATTCTCGAAGAGATGCACAGGCGTTTGCTTTTATCCGGGATCATCCACGCCGATGAAACTGTGCTCCAGGTGCTGCACGAGGCAGGTAGGAAAGCCACGACTGACTCCCGGATGTGGGTTTACTGCAATGGCAAAATGAATGACCGCAGCATCATTATTTTTGAATATCAGCCGACCAGAGCAGGTGTGCATCCTGCCAAATTTCTGGAGAGCTTTGTCGGGTATGTGATCTGCGACGGCTACGATGCCTACAATGCCGTGAAGAGAGCAAAGCGATGCGGCTGCTGGACGCATACCAGAAGGCATTTCGCAGAAGCTTTGCCGAAAGAGCAATCCGCCTACAGTACATCTGTTGCAGCAAAAGCGGTGGAATTTTGCAACAAGATCTACCACGAAGAACACCTTTTGGCAGATCTGACCGCAACTGAACGATATGAGCAGCGTCTTGTGAAGGTAAAGCCCTTGCTGGATGCTTTCTTCTCATGGCTTGAAGAACAAAACGTCAGCGAGAAGGGAAAACTCGCCAAAGCTGTCAACTATGCACTGAATGAAAAGAAGTATCTCTACACGTTTTTAGAGGACGGAAATGTCCCGATCGACAACAACCGTGCAGAGAATGCGATCAGACCATTCGCAGTTGGTCGCAAGAACTGGCTGTTCAACAATACCGAGCGCGGAGCAAAATGCAGTGCGGCGCTGTATTCCATCATCTCGACTGCACAGGCAAACGGACTGGATGCCGAGAAGTATCTAACTGAGCTGTTCTCACAGCCGGCGGGTACGATTCTGCTGCCATGGAAGGAGAAAAACAATGAGACTGAAACCTGAGGATGCTGGATTGTTTTACGAGATGTTTTTGCCGCTTCTCGATTATGTGAACGAGAACTACCATGTCATGATGGAACCCGTTCATTTCACGGGAGAAAGTGTTGACCCAAGAGATGCCGCGGAAGTCGCACACTTTTTATGGGAACGCACCTGGATCATTGATGACTACCTTACAGAAACTGCATTGCCTGAAGAACAGTGTGAGATTATTTCAGGCTGGAAACGCTGCATTTCCAGAACGTTTATCATCGAACGGCATTTGAAGAAAGGGTCAGTTTTTATTTCTGATGACAATGATTCTGTGTATTTGGTGAACGGTATTATTGACAGTTGGGAGGAGATGATTCCAGCGCCTACACCGGTGATCGTAAAGACGACATTACTTCCATTCAGGGATGTTATTATTTCGGATGGGCTGGTTTCTGCTTTCCCGATTCGATTTGGCAGAAATATGGCCGATGAATTTAAGGAAACTTACATGACTGCGAAGAAGAATAAAACACTCATTTCACAGATATGAAGCGTACAGCCGGGACAGATGTCCCGGCTGTATGTTTTTTGAGAGAAACGCTGAAGATGGGACGCGGGTTATTTGACGCTTACACTTCTCCGATGCCAATGCCACGATCGAAGGCATTGAATACATTGAGGACAGG
>JAEDKB010000207.1 GCA_016296045.1 Oscillospiraceae bacterium | reverse complement strand
GTTTCATTAAGCTATTATATCAGTCTGGGGCTGAACATTCTGCTTGTCCACGAACGCGCACAGGGTAAATCCGCCGGCCGTTTCATGACCTTCGGTGTCAAGGAACGCCGCGACGTACACACCTGGGTAACATGGCACAATGACCGTTTCGGCACAAAAACGCCTGTTTTGATCGGCGGTCTTTCCATGGGCGCAACAACGGTTCTTATGGCCTGCGGCGAACCGTTTCCGGAAAATGTCCGCGGTGTCATTGCCGATTGCGGCTTTACCACTCCGCACGATATTATTTCCGCCGTCGGTCGATCTATGCATCTGCCGTCGGCGCTGCTGGTTCCGCTGGTCGATCTTCACGCACGGTTTTTTGTCGGCATCCGCCTGAAAGAGTATTCCACCATCGATGCCATGAAGCAGACAACGCTGCCGATTCTGTTCATTCACGGTGAATCGGATGTTTTTGTCCCCTGCGAAATGACCAAACGCAATTATGAGGCCTGTGCAAGCAAGGATAAAACGCTCCTGCTCGTTCCGGAAGCCGGTCACGGGCAGAGCTATCCGAAACAGCCGGAGCGCTACCGCAGTGTTGTCAGAGAATTTGTTGACCGCGCTCTGGCCTGAAAACAGAAATATTTGGAGGCTTTTATGCAGGAAATCAAAGTCAAAAAATTAAGAGAAAATGCAAAGCTGCCTGTTTACGGCACTGAATTTTCCGCAGGTGCCGATCTATTTGCCTGTCTGGACGAACCGCTTACCATTCTGCCCGGAGAAACCAAGCTGATCTCTCTCGGCATCAGTCTGGAAATCCCCACAGGCTACGCCGGTTTGGTGTTTGCCCGCAGCGGACTTGCCACCAAGCGTTCCCTTGCCCCTGCCAACAAGGTCGGCGTGATCGATTCGGACTATCGCGGCGAATTTTTTGTGCCGCTGTATAACCACGGCACCGCGCCCCAGACCATCGAAAACGGCGAACGAATCGCCCAGTTGATCGTCACTCCTTATCTGACCGCAAAATTCGTTGAGGCGGACACCCTTTCCGAAACCGTTCGGGGCGCCGGCGGCTTCGGCTCCACGGGCAGCAGATGATGGGCGGTTTTCTTCCTGTCAGCCGAGAAGAGATGGTAAAGCTCGGCTGGAAACAACCCGATTTTGTCTATGTGATCGGCGATGCCTATGTTGACCACCCCTCCTTCGGCCATGCCATCATCAGCCGTGTGCTGGAAAATGCAGGCTATAAGGTTGCCATCTGCTCCCAGCCCGACTGGAAAAATCCGGATTCCGTCAACATCTTCGGCACACCGCGTCTGGCCTATCTGGTCTCCGCCGGCAATATGGACTCTATGGTCAATCACTACTCCGTCGGCAAGCATCGCCGCAAAACCGATGCCTATACGCCCGGCGGCGTGACCGGAAAACGGCCGGACTATGCCGCCGTGGTCTACTGCAACCTGATCCGCCAAACACATAAGGATATTCCCATCATTCTCGGCGGCATTGAAGGCAGTCTGCGCCGTCTGGCGCATTACGATTACTGGTCGGACAAGCTCAAGCGCTCGATTCTTTTGGATTCGCAGGCGGATCTGATATCCTACGGCATGGGCGAGCGCAGCATCGTGGAGATCGCTGATGCTCTGAACAGCGGTCTGTCCGTCCGCGATCTGACCTTTATCGACGGCACGGTTTATAAAACGACCTCGCCCGATTTTGAGGACGCGATCACGCTTCCCTCGTTTGACGAGCTGCGCAAAAACAAGCGCCGTTATGCAGAGAGCTTCTATCAGCAGTATATCAACACTGATCCCTTTACCGCCAAGCGCCTGATTGAGCCATACGGCAGAGAATATGTTGTGCAGAATCCGCCGCAAAAGCCTCTGTCCACGCAGGAGATGGATGCTGTTTATGCCCTGCCCTATCAGAACGCGCCGCATCCGTCCTATCAGCAGGGCGTTCCGGCCATCGCGGAGGTACAGTTCAGTCTGGTCTCCAATCGCGGCTGTTTCGGCGGCTGTTCTTTCTGTGCGCTGACCTTCCATCAGGGCCGCATCGTGCAGACACGCAGTCACGAGTCCATTCTTGCCGAGGCGGAAGCCATGACAAAGCATCCGGATTTCAAGGGCTATATTCACGATGTGGGCGGTCCCACCGCCAATTTTCGTCATCCCGCCTGCGAAAAGCAGTTAAAGCACGGTGTCTGCCCCGCCAAGCAATGCCTTTTCCCCTCTCCATGCAAAAACCTTCGGGCAGATCACGAAGATTATGTAAACCTTCTTCGGAAGCTGCGCAGTCTCCCAAAGGTGAAAAAAGTCTTTATCCGCAGCGGCATCCGTTTTGACTACCTTCTGGCAGACAAGGACAACGCCTTCCTCAAAGAGCTGGTGGAGCACCACGTTTCCGGACAGCTCAAGGTTGCGCCGGAGCATGTATCCGATCAGGTGCTGAAATACATGGGAAAGCCGCGCCACGCCGTCTACCAAAGCTTCTGCCGCAGATATGAAAGGCTCAACGAAAAGCTGGGAAAGAAGCAGTATCTTGTCCCCTACCTGATGAGCTCGCATCCCGGCTGTTCCTTGAAGGAGGCCGTTGAACTGGCGGAATATGTCCGTGATCTGGGCTATATGCCGGAGCAGGTGCAGGATTTCTATCCCACGCCCTCCACCCTTTCCACGGTCATGTATTATACCGGTCTGGATCCGCGCACAATGGAGCCGGTCTATGTTCCGACCGATCCGCATGAAAAGGCCATGCAGCGCGCACTGATTCAGTACCGTGATCCGAAAAACTATGCACTCATCCATGAGGCTTTGGAAAAGGCAGGGCGCACCGACCTAATCGGTTACGATAAACACTGTCTGATTCGTCCGCGCAAGGGCGAAAAAGTTGCCGCTGCCCCGACACAAAACACGAGGAAACGGCAAGCCACCGGCAGAAAAGCAAACACATCTGCTGCCAAAAACGGGAAAAGCCGTACCGCAAAGCGTGCTGCTTCTACCGCCGGGAGGGCTGCAAAAAAGGCGGTCGCTCCGCCGACTGCGTCACAGCTTGCAGCCGCAGAACGTTATCTGAAAAAGCGCAAGAAAAAATAAACAAGGAAGCCGATGCAAAGTAAAATTTTGCATCGGCTTCTCAGACCGTCAAAAAAGCCCGTAACCGTCAAAATCGGAATAACAAGAGCGTATCTACACCGA
>JAEDKB010000206.1 GCA_016296045.1 Oscillospiraceae bacterium | reverse complement strand
ACACCAACCAGGAGCCCCAAGGTAATAGCCAACACTGCTAGAACGCTGTTTAATAGGCAGTATCGATGGAATACCCCGGTAAGAGCAGTAACAGTGAGAGCAATCAACCTCTTGCCCCAAGCGCTGCCCATCCAGACGACGATTTTCACTGATCCGGAGCGTCTCGAAAAGCTCGATCGGCTAGAGACGGCTATCGAGGATATTCGTCGGAGATACGGCAAGCGATCCATTATCAATGCCACATTGCTTGGCGACCTAAAAATGCCCGGTGATAATCGTTGCGAGGTTATTATGCCGGGCCTGATGTATCAGTAAATACAAAAATAATGCTGCTTCTATGAAAAAGGTTATGCAGGAGAATTTGGTTAGTTATGAGTACGGAGGTGGTCATAGAATGACAGACAATATTTTTGAAGGCCTGCGAGGATACATCGAATATCCTTGTGGATGTAAGGCAAAAATTCTGGTATATGACGATGCACGAGGATCAACTTCAATCCAGTGTCCAGTCTGCAAAAAATACGCAGTATTCAACTACGACAGCATGACGGCTGTTATAGCAAAAGCCGCAAAGGGCGCGGTACACACCATGAAATTACGCAAATAATTATATCACTGAGCAATCGGGGTCCTAAGTAGACCACCACTCGCCAGGGTATACGATCTACAGACATAGTTCTGTACGAAAGTATTACCCTGGCTTTTTTCGTATAAGGAGAACAGCTTTGGAAGAGATCAGAGATTACAGAGGTAAGCTTGTCTGCATGGCAAACGGGCAAACCGGCGTTATCGAGCGCTTGACCTCAAAAGATAGGTCATATATTTATCTCCCGGTAGGCGGGAAATTTTCGTTTGAGACAAAAGAAACCTACACGATTATTGAACGTGTAAGCGATGAATTATTCTATGTGAATAGCTACCCCAACTAATATACAGCAATCCGCAGAGCTGCAAGACGGCCAGGATTCAGTGACTTCAACTTAGGAGTCATTGTATCCCGGTCGTCTTCTGTTTCTACGGATTATCGGCTCCTGCGGATTTCAAAAAATCGAAGGAGCCGAAAACATGATTATTAAATACGAATTTGCAACCGAGACCATTTCCGTGGATGTCGATGAAGAATGGGCCAACATTATCATCGACCTAGACCGAGGCGAGTACAACAATGACCATGCCGAAACCCGCAGACATTGCTCGCTGGACGTATACGATGCCGATAGCAACCACGTGGCAGCCTCGGCTGACATTGAAGCCGAGTACCTGGACCGCGAAGATAGCGAGCGGCTGCACGCAGCAATCGAGCGGTTGGAGCCCCGGCAAAGGCGGCTGATAAACAACTATTACTTCAAGCACATGGGTCTTGAAGACATTGCGGAAATTGAGGGAGTTTCATTTCAGGCCATTAGCCAGGCGATTCATCGTGCAGAAAAAAAGCTAAAAAAATTGTTATCAGACCGTTGAAAAATGTGTTTCCCGTGGCCTACCAGTGAAGGGCATAAAAATCCACCCTTCAGAAAGGACGATGTAGGATGAAACACCAGCTGAATATTCGTGTTTCAAAATACCCCCAGAGCAGTGGAATCGTGAGATGCAGAAATGTAACGATCCGCGAGAAGCTGCTTACCTGGCTGTTGGGCCGAAAGGAAAAAGTGATGATTTTAGTCCCAGGCAACAGCGTTGAGACGGTATCCATCTTAAACCTCGCAGAAGGAGGTACCTCCGGTGAGTAAGATTCAGCTCCTTTTGGACGTGGTTGAAGATCTCCACTCCCTGGCTGACAGTCTTCAGGCTGTTGCCAATGCGATGTTCCAGGCCGAACCCGAGGAAGCGGTCGCATCTGAGCCCGCTCCTAAGCCAGAATTCAAGAAGGCCGTGACGCTCGAGCAGGTGCGTGCTGTTTTGGCAGAAAAAAGCCACGACGGATATACCGACGAAGTCCGGTCCCTTCTCCAGAAATACGGTGCAGAAAAGCTGAGCGCCGTTGATCCCGAGAAGTACGAAGCGCTCTTAGCAGAGGCGGAGGTGCTTGGCAATGCCCCCTAAAGGACATGCTGTTCTCTCCGCATCATCTTCTCATAGATGGCTGAACTGCAACCCCTCGGCGCGGCTTGAACAGGAATTTGAAGATCGGGAAACTGAGGCGGCCGCTGAAGGTACCGCCGCGCATGCTCTTGCCGAGCACAAACTCAGGAAAGCCCTAAAAATGCGTTCTTCTCGTCCGCAGAGTCAGTTTGACTCGGATGAAATGGAAGAACACACCGACAGCTATGTAGAGTTCGTTCTGGGGCAGCTGGAGCGAGCTAAACAGTACTGTACTGATCCAATGATCCTAATTGAGCAGAAGCTGGATTTCTCTTGCTATGTACCCGACGGCTTTGGTACCGGTGACTGCCTGATAATCGCAGACAAAAGCCTGCATATTATCGACTTCAAATATGGCCTCGGGGTTCTGGTCGATGCATACGAAAACCCGCAGATGATGCTTTATGCACTCGGGGCACTGCGTATCTTTGACTCCCTGTATGACATTGAAGAGGTGTCCATGAGCATCTTCCAGCCGCGCCGCGAAAATGTCAGTACCTGGTCAATTCCCGTTTCGGACCTCAAGCAATGGGCTAAAGAAACACTAAAACCGAAGGCCGAGCTGGCTTATGCCGGTATGGGCGACTATGTTCCCGGGACCTGGTGTCAGTTCTGTAAAGCGGCTGTGAAATGCCGAGCTCGCGCTGAAGCAAGAATGGAGCTAGCAAAATACGAATTTGCACTCCCGCCCCTGCTTTCGGATGAAGAAATCGAGGAAATCCTCGGTAAGCTTGATGACCTTACAAAATGGGCGAACGAAGTCATCGCCTATGCCCAGGATGCCGCAATTAACCACGGTAAGCACTGGACCGGCTTCAAGGTCGTCGAGTCCAAAACCAACCGCAAATACACAGATGAGGCTGCAGTCATAGAAGCTGCAAATGCGGCTGGATATCACGACATCTACAAAAAGAGTCTCATCTCCATCACCGAGATGGAAAAGCTCATGGGGAAGAAAACTTTCTCCGAGGTGCTCGGTGAATATGTGAAAAAGCCGCAAGGAAAACCCACGCTTGTCCCGGCATCCGATAAGCGTCCGGCGTTTATTACTACGGGTGCAAATAACGACTTTAACGAAATTACGGAGGAATAAAAAAT
>JAEDKB010000021.1 GCA_016296045.1 Oscillospiraceae bacterium | reverse complement strand
ACGATGTGAGTGTGCGCAGCACACGGGATTCTTGATGAAACTTTTGAATCAAGAATCAGTATTAGTCATTATTTTCAATCAAACCATAGCCGCCGTCATTTCTCTTGTAGACCACCGCAAATGCTTCTTCATTCTCTTCATCCTTAAAGGCGAAGAAATTGTGCTCCAGCAGATTCATCTGCAAGATAGCCTCCTCGCGGGTCATCGGCTTCATCGGGAATTCCTTTACACGAACAATCTCAAAGCTGCTCTCTTCTGCCTCAGGAGCAAAAGAGGTCACCTCTGCAGAACGTACAAAGGCATCCTGACGGAGACGGCGGGCAAGGCGCGTCTTATTCTTGCGGATCTGACGTTCGATGGTCGAAACCGCTGCGTCGATCGACGCAAACATATCAGACGTAGCCTCACTTGCGCGGAAGTAAGTGTTTGCGGCATGGACCGTAATTTCTACCTTATTACGATCCTTTTCTACAGAAAAGGCGACGAGAGCCTCCGCATCGTCCTTAAAGAAACGCTCAAGCTTCATAACCTTTTTTTCAGCATAAGCATGAACATTGGGGGGCAGGCTGACTTTTTTCTCTGTAAACTGGAATTTCATGATAGTCGCTCCTTTCGTGTAATGGACCTTTGCTAACTTTATTATATCATAGTTTCAGAAGAATTCAAGTATCTTCCTTTTTCTCTGATAGAAGCTGCTCCATAATCATGCGGTAAAGATTCTCAGCGTTCTCGGAAAACGCATTTGCAAGACGATAGGCATGCTTTTGTGTCGGTGCCATCAGCTCCATTTTCAGAAGGTCACTGACTTCATCATTCAGGCTGAGTTTTACCGAATAATCGCCGCTTTCTCTCTGAGAAACCGTGGTTTTTACAAAGCTGCTGCGACGGACAGAGCGATTAAAACGGTCGATCGCCGCCTGAGCACGCTGCATAACCGGATAGGCAACCGCATCCTCCGTTACCGCACAGGCCTCGCGGCCTTTTTCGGTTATGATATAACGTTTCCCCTCGATTTCCTCCAAATGTCCGGACTCGACCATCTGAGGCACCGCCTGCGCAAGATCAAAATAGCTCAGGCAGTCATCCTGAAAGGCCAGCTCATAAATCTTCTGAATGTCCACCGGATACATGACACGAGCCATGATATAAAGCACCAAAAGCTTTACATCGAGCATATCATGAATAAAACCGCGTTCTTCCATTCGCATACACCTCTCTTCTACACTCATATTATAGCGCATGCCGCAAACAATAACAACTGTTTTCTTTTCACCAATGTCAGGAAAAACGCATATTGTAGGAAGAAAGGATGTGAGGTGAGGTGCGCCATACCATCTGGGTCATCGGCGGCGATGCCCGCAGCCATTGGGCAGCGCAAGCGTTGTCGGCAAGCCGATTCACCGTATCTACACATGACGTTCCCGACGAAAAATCGCAAATACTGCCGGACGAGATTAAAATTGCGGTGCTGCCCTTTCCTTCATTTCAGGGCGCTTTGATTCGCGGCCACAGCGCCGTGCCGATTGCAGATCTGCTGAATCGGCTGAACTGCGGATCGTATGTATTCGGCGGATTATTCGGAGACTGGAAAGGAGCAATTACCGACCGTGGTGCACAGGCAATTGATCTTTACGGCTCGGAACCGTTAACGACCGCAAACGCCTGCCTTACTGCGGAGGGAGCCTTACAGTTGGCCATGGAAAACTCCCCTATTTCACTTCACGGTGCAAAATGTCTTGTCATCGGCTATGGACGCATCGGAAAGTGTCTCGCCCAAAAGCTTTGCGGACTGTCCGCCGATGTCACGGTTGCCGCCCGTAAGATAGCAGATCGTTCTCTGGCGGAAGCCATGGGCCATTTGAGTGATCAGACCGGTATTTATTTGCACGGCTTGCAGCAATACGATTTTATATGGAATACCGTCCCCGCAGAAGTACTGAGCAGCGAACAGTTGGAAAAGATTTCCCCAAATTGTCTGCTGCTCGATTTGGCTTCCCGACCGGGCGGTTTCTCTCCCATGCGCTGTCAGGAGCTCGGTCTGCATTTCTGTAGTGCTCCCGGTCTGCCGGGACGATGCAGCCCCAAATCAGCCGGCATACTTTATGCACAAAGCATTTTATCCATTCTCAATCAGGAGGGAGTATGATGAAACCGACCATCGGAATCGCTCTGAGCGGTTCATTTTGTACCTTTCAGAAGCTGATAGACGCCATAAGCGGTCTGTCCGCAGACTACCGGTTGATCCCAATATTCTCGGACGCCGCTTTCCATACAGACAGCCGTTTCGGTGAGGCTTCGTTTTTCCGCAAGCAGCTTGAAACGATCTGCGGAAATCCTATTTTGCACACATTGAACGACGTTGAACCAATCGGCCCCAAAAAACTTCTGGATATTCTTGTGATTGCGCCTTGTACCGGTAATACGCTGGGAAAGCTGGCAAACGGGATCGCCGATTCCACCGTTTCCTTTGCCTGCAAAGCACATCTGCGCGGCGGCGGCCCTGTTCTTCTCGCAATTTCTACAAACGATGGTCTTTCCGGAAGCGCAGAAAACATCGGAAAACTTTTAAACCGCAAAAACTACTATTTTGTCCCCTTCCGGCAGGATGATCCCGTCAAAAAGCCTTACAGTCTGGTAGCCGACTTCACCCGCTTGCCGGAAGCTGTTTCTGAGGCGCTGAATGGGCACCAAATGCAGCCCATTCTTGCTTGATTGCTCTGTTTTTGTTGCAAATAACGGCATCAGAGGTTATAATATAAGGAGAAAATAAAAGGAGCCTCTGCCATGCCGACCTTTTCTTTGATTGTCCCGATTTATAAAGTTGAAGCGTATCTGCCCAAGTGTATTGACTCCGTCCTTGCCCAAACGTGTCAGGATTATGAGCTGCTGTTAGTGGACGACGGCTCGCCGGATCGCAGCGGAAAGATCTGCGATGACTACGCTGCAAAGCATCCGGACAAGATTCGCGTCATTCATCAGCCAAACGGCGGTGCCGGCGCTGCAAGAAATCATGGCATTTCCGTTTCTACAGGCGAATACATTCTGTTTCTGGACGGCGATGACTATCTTTCAAAAGATCTGCTTTCCGACCTGAAAAAAGCCATGGAAAAAACCGCTGCCGATCTTTATCTGTTTGGTGCAATTGTCGAAAAAGACGGCAAGGAGGTCGGGCAGCTTCATGAACTCATTCCCTGCAGCCGTCTGTGCTGCGCGAAAGAGAACTCCGATCTGTTTTTCGGCGTTATGGCACCGTGGAATCGAGCATATAAACGTTCCCTGTTTACCGACCATCGGATTGAATTTGCAACGAAGGTCTGGTATGAGGACATCCGTGTCGTAACAAAAATCCACACCGTTGCCACCTCCGCGCTCCGTCTGCCCGGTGCGTATTACCACTATTTACAGCGCGAAGGCAGCGCAATGAACAACAAAAACATTGAGCGGAATGTTGAGATTCTCTATGCCTTTGACGATCTCCGGCAGTGGTTTGACGAACACGACTATAATTCTGTTTACAAAAACGAACTGACCTTCCTTGCGATACAGCATCTTTTGATTGCCGCGACAGTCCGCGTCCTGCTCATTGACCGAAAACACCATTTGGTCACAGATTTTCGGGAATACATGGAAAAACACTTTCCGGACTTCCGCGACAATCCTTATCTATCCAAACTCGACGGCAATAAGCGCCTGATCTATCGTCTGCTGCTTCAGAAGCGTTACCGAACGGTTTGTATGATTTTCCGTGTAAAGGCACTTTTGGGGAAATAGAATAACGGGACTGCTGCAAAATTTCTTTTTTGCAGCAGTCCCGTTTTTATTATGGAAGTAGTTTTGTCAAACAGTTCCGTTTCACACTCTCCAGTCATTCATATACGCTTCCTGCTCCGCCGTCAACACATCGATCTTCAGTCCGGCGCCGTTCAGCTTCAAGCGGGATACCGCGTCATCAATCTCTTTAGGTACTTCATAAACCTGATTTGCAAGATTTTTACCGTTTTTCAGCATATATTCCAGCGAAAGTGCCTGCACAGAGAAGCTCGTATCCATGATTTCCGCAGGATGCCCGTTTCCGGAGGCCAAATTGACCAAACGCCCCTCTGCAAGCAGGTTGAGCGTTCTGCCGTCCGGCAATTCGTAGCCCATAATATCATTGCGGCGCTTATAAACACGCACAGCCATCTTCTCTAATTCGGCCGCATTGACTTCTACATTAAAATGGCCTGCATTGGAAAGGAACGCATTGTTTTTCATCACTTCGAAATGGCGGCGTGTGATTACATCCTTGCAGCCGGTCGTCGTGACAAAAATATCACCCTGCGGTGCAGCCTCATCCATCGGCATAACACGGCAGCCATCCATGGAGGCTTCCAGCGCCTTGATCGGATCGATCTCGGTGACAATGACATTCGCTCCCATGCCCTTGGCACGCATTGCAACACCTCGTCCGCAGTATCCGTAACCGGCAACAACCACCGTCTTTCCGGCAACCAGCAGATTTGTCGTATGCATGATAGAATCCCAGACAGACTGACCCGTACCGTATTTATTGTCATAATAATGCTTGCACTTGGCATCATTGACATTCATCATCGGAAACGGCAGCAAACCTTCCTTGGCGCGGGCATACAGGCGGTGGATTCCCGTGGTAGTTTCCTCTGCTCCGCCGATAATATTGTCACCCAGATGTGCATATTCTCCGCTCAAGAGGTCTAAAAGGTCTCCTCCGTCGTCAATAATCAAATCCGGATGGCAAGACAGCGCTTCGATCAAAAGCTGTTGATACTCCTCTGCGTCAACGCCGTGCATCGCATAGGTCTGCACTCCCATAGATGCCAAACCGGCAGCAACATCATCCTGAGTGGAAAGAGGATTGCAGCCCGTTGCATGAACCTCTGCCCCGCCTGCCGCAAGACATAGTGCCAAAAACGCCGTCTTTGCCTCCATATGTATGGAAATCGTGATCTTTTTTCCGGCAAACGGCTTTTCGCGCTCGAAGCGTTCCCGAATCGCAACCAGCGCCGGCATAAAGTCACGCACCCATTCAATTTTCATTCTTCCGTATTCCGCAAGTGATGTATCTCTGACATGGCTCATTGTGATACCTCCAAATCTTTCTGATCTTATCATACCATTTACCGAATCATTTTTCAACTATCGGACAAAATTCAAGGAATGTTTATAGACAAATGCTAAAAAAAACGCTACAATAGTGTCGTATCCGAAGGAGGCTTCAAATGAGTAATCTCAAACGAAATATCAACCGGTTTCTAATTAAAAACCGTGACAAGGGCATTCCGAACCTGTTGCTCTGGGTCATGATCGGGAATGCTGCTGTCTTTGTTCTTTCTCTCTTCTTCCCCGTTCTTCCTAAATTACTGAGCTTTGATATTCGCGAAATTTTTTCGGGACAAGTCTGGCGGTTGTTTACTTTCCCATTTACGGAAGCCAGCAACTCCGGCAGCATTTTCGTTGTCGTTCTCACTCTCTATTTTTATTTCTGGATCGGCAGAGCGCTGGAAAGCATCTGGGGAACCCTAAAACTGAATTTGTTTTATCTGACCGGCATCCTGTTTACGGATCTGGCCGCCGTCCTGATCTATTTGATTTTCAAGATTCCGATTCTTGTTTGGCCCTCTTATCTCCACGCCACGCTGTTTCTTGCTGTTGCAACCCTGATTCCGGAACAAAGAGTTCTGCTTTTCTTTATTATTCCGATTAAAATGAAGTGGATGGCTCTGGTTGATATCGGCTTGACCGTCTATACAATCGCCGTCAACCTTGTAAATTTCCAAGGCTATTTTGCAACACCTGTATGGATGCTGCTCATTTGGCTCGGCACTGCTGCAATTGTTGCATTCCTCAACTATCTGCTCTATTTCGGCAAGGATTTTCTCAATCTATTTCCCGGGCGAAACAAAGTCCGCCGAAAGAAGCCTGTTCCTCCGCCCAAAACAGATGCACAGCCGAATCCAAACTGGGCAAATAAATATCGCAGTGCCTCCGGTGAGCGTCCGTATCGTCATAAATGCACCGTCTGCGGACGAACCGATACAGACTGTCCGGATCTGGAATTCCGCTACTGCTCCAAATGCGCCGGATACTTCTGCTACTGCATTGACCATATCAACAATCATACCCATATCCAATAGCACAAAATCTACAAAAACCAGCACGAAGGAACATCCTTTCCTCCGTGCTGGTTTTGCATATACGGTTATGATTCGTTGTCGATATGGCGCTGAATACGGTCAATAATCATTTCCAATGCGACCAGATTCTTGCCACCCTCGAGAACAACCAGATCCGCGTTTTTCTTACTGGGCTCAACAAATTGCTCATGCATGGGTTTCACCGTTGCCAGATACTGGCTCAGAACAGATTCCAAGCTTCTGCCGCGCTTGGCAACGTCCCTGCGAATACGGCGAATCAAACGGACATCCGCGTCTGTATCGACAAAGATTTTAATATCCATCAAAGAACAAAGGGTCTTATTCTCAAAAATCAAAATTCCCTCGACTAGAATGACCTTGCTAGGCTCCAAACGGGTTGTCTCTTTGGTGCGCGAGTAGGTTGTATAATCGTAAACCGGACATTCAATCGCCTGTCCGTCTTTCAAGCATCTGAGATGCTCGATCATCATATCGGTATCAAATGCATCGGGATGGTCATAGTTGACCTTCCTGCGCTCTTCAATCGTTAGTTCTTCATACGGACGGTAATAATTATCATGGCTGAGAACGGTTACGTCATCCTGAAAACGAGCAAGAAGATTCTTCATCAGGGTCGTTTTGCCGCTTCCGGAACCGCCTGCTATGCCGATGACAATAATATTTGACATTTTCTATCCTCCGTGGTAGTTGTTTCTGCAAAAAAATTGCTATGAACAATCATTGTCCTATCCCCAAAGTGGGGATAGGACAATGCAATATGTGGTTTATCGTTGGCCTTTATCGTATGGGATACCCTCGGCCTTCGGAGCTCTGGACTTCTTGGAAGTGAAGGCCAGAACAATCAGGGAGACAATATACGGGAGCATATTGTACACAGCGCTGGGGATGTTCAGACTGACGAGGAAGTCAAAGCCATTATAAACATTACCCAGAGCACGGAAGAGACCGAACAGAAGCGCTGCGCCGGCAATACGGAACGGATCCCATGCGCCGAAGATCATAACTGCCAGGGCAAGGAAGCCGAAGCCTGCAACACCGTTTTCAAACTTCCAGGTGGAAACGCCCGCGGTGATATAGGTAATGCCGCCAATGCCGCCCAGAAGTCCGGAGATCAAGACACCTGCCCAACGCATTTTGTAGACATTGATACCAACGGAGTCCGCAGCCTGCGGATGCTCGCCGCAAGCACGCAGGCGAAGACCGAACTTGGTCTTATACAGAAGTACGAAAATGACGATTAAGCAGATGACGGCAACGATCATAAACCAGTTCAGTTCGAACTTGCCGATGTTGGTCAGGAAAGCCTTTTTAGAATCAATATACTTGATTTCGGAGGAATGGTCATCGGGATTCATCGCGGTATTCATGGACTTAACGATAACCGTGGAAAGCGCCGTGCCCAACATATTCAGCGCGGTACCGACAATCGTCTGGTCTGCCTTCAGGTTAATGCAGGCAAATGCCAGCAGCATAGAATACAGAACACCGACAACGATACTTGCAAGAAGAACCAGACCGAACATGCCGAGGCGGTCACCCACCGTTGCTGTTGCGTGAGTATAGGGCAGGAACTTCATGACCAGTGCGCCGCCGAGCGCACCCATAACCATGATGCCTTCCAAAGCAAGGTTAATCACGCCGGAGTGTTCGGAAATACAGCCGCCGAGTGCGACCAGAAGAAGGACGGAAGCAAAGATGAGAGTGTACTGAATCAATAAAAGCATTACTCGTTACCTCCTTCTTTATTTTCTTTTGCAGCTAAAGCTTTTCTCTTTTCGATTTTCTTTTCTTCAGCCTTATCCATTCTGGAGTTGATGAAGAGCTTGAAGAACAGAACGAAGCCGCAGAGGTAGATGATGACAGCGGAGATAAAGTCAGCAATCTGTGCACAGTAGTGGCTCAGGTCGACATTGCCGCCGCCGACGGTGATATGGGTAATGAAGTAAGAAGAGAAGATGCAGCCGATGGGGTTCAGACCGCCGAGGAACGCCGCAGCGATACCGTTGAAGCCCATGCCCGGGACGGAAGAGGAGTTGACGTTCCACTGCACAATATCAGACAGATAGTACAGAGCGCCGCCCATGCCTGCAAGACCGCCGGCAATCACCATGGTAAGAATGATGTTACGGTTTTCCTTCATGCCGCAATATTTTGCAGCATTGAGGTTGTTGCCCGTAGCCTTCAATTCATAACCGAACTTTGTCTTATCCAGAACGATCCAGACAATGATAGCCATAATAATTGCAATCGGAATTGCGATGGTAACATACTGGTTATTCGAGAACAGCTTATCCATACCCAGAGTAGGAAGGATGGCCTCCGGTGCCTTTCTGACCAGACGGAAGGTGTCCTTACCGGTCGGATCCATGGCGGGCTTCAGAAGCAGGTTCGTAGCATACAGGCTGATCCAGTTCAGCATAATGCCGGAGATAACGACGTTAACATTGCAGAAGGAACGGAGGATACCGCAGATGGCACCGCTGACAGCGCCGAAGACGATACCTACGATCAAGCATACGTACCAGGGAAGTCCGAGGATAATTGCACAGTACAGGCCGGCAGCAACGCCCAAGCAGTACTGTCCTGCCGCACCGATGTTGAACAAGCCAACCTTATATGCAAACAGAATGGACAGCGAGCACATGATCAGCGGAGCTGTTTTTGCAAGCGTACTGCCAAAGTACTTCATTCTCGCATCCCCGGAGGGGTATTTGAAGAAGTTCTTAATAACGTTGACAATTGCTTCAAAAGCACCCTCAGCATTGATAACCAACAGTGCAAGATAGCCGATGATCAGGCCAAGGATAATACAGATAATGGAACAAACAAATGTTTGCAGGCCATCATTTCTTAACAGAGATCTGCGTTCATTCATTAGTAAGACACCTCCGATCTCTTAGCGCCGGCCATGTAAAGGCCAAGCTCTTCAACAGTCGTCTTCTTGGGATCCAGCTCGCCGACCAACTCACCTTCATACATAACGAGAATACGGTCGGAAAGACTCATAACCTCCTCCAGTTCCAGAGAAACGAGAAGAACTGCCTTGCCTTCATCGCGGTGAGCAACGATTTGTTTGTGAATATACTCGATAGCGCCAACGTCAAGACCGCGAGTCGGCTGAACAGCGATCAGGAGTTCGGGATCCTTATCGATTTCACGGGCAACAATCGCCTTTTGCTGGTTGCCGCCGGACATGGAACGTGCCATGGTAATGGGACCCTGACCGCTACGGACATCAAATTTTTCAATCAGTCGTTCCGCATAGGAGCGAATGTTCTTCTTGCGGAGGAAGCCTGCGGCATTGGTAAATTCAGGTTCAAAATAACGCTGCAGAACAAGGTTATTCTCCAGTGAGTAGTCCAGAACCAAACCATGCTTATGGCGGTCTTCAGGAATGTGGCTCATGCCCATAACGGAACGCTTGCGGATGGGAGCTTTGGTAATATCGACGCCAAGCATCTCGACCTTACCGCTCTTTATCGGCTCCAAGCCGGTAATGCCGTAAACAAGCTCCGTCTGACCGTTGCCGTCGATACCGGCGATACATACGATCTCACCGCGGCGAACCTTGAAGGAAACATCCTTAACAGCATTATTATGGTGCATTTTAGAGGCAACGGTCATTTTGTTGACGTCAAGAACTACATCGGTGGGCTTTGCAGGATCCTTATGTACAACGAACTCAACGTCACGGCCGACCATCATGCGGGAAAGCTCTTCTTTTGTGGTGTTGCAGACATCAACCGTGCCGATATACTTGCCCTTACGAAGGACGGAACAGCGGTCGGCAACTTCCATAATCTCATTGAGCTTATGAGAAATGAAAAGGATGGACTTGCCCTCAGCGGCCAAGTTCTTCATGATCTGCATCAGTTCTTCGATTTCCTGCGGAGTCAAAACAGCAGTCGGCTCGTCAAAAATCAGGATTTCGTTTTCACGATACAGCATCTTCAGAATTTCGGTACGCTGCTGCATACCAACGGTGATATCTTCAATAATTGCATCGGGATCAACATGCAGGCCATATTGCTCTGAGAGCTTCATAACCTTTTCTCTGGCCTCTGCCTTCTGCAGGAAGCCGGCAGTGTTGGGTTCAACACCCAGAATAATGTTATCAAGGACAGAGAAGCATTCGACCAGCTTAAAGTGCTGGTGAACCATGCCGATGCCAAGTCTGTTCGCATCGTTAGGATCCCGAACCTGGACAACTTGTCCGTCTTTCTTGATGACACCCTCTTCAGGTTGATACAGGCCAAACAAAACACTCATCAAAGTGGATTTGCCGGCGCCGTTTTCACCAAGCAAGGCATGGATTTCGCCTTTTTTCAGTTGTAGAGTAATGTTGTCATTTGCGATAATACCCGGGAAACGCTTGGTAATATTAAGCATTTCAATCGCGTATTGATTCTCCAAACTTTGCCACCTCCTGTATTTATTACAAATCCATTATACTACATGTTCCTGTAGATTTCAAACACATTTTTCAAATAATATTCATTTTTTCGATATAATTTGTTAACTCCTGATGATTCATAAATATTCATGTGTATCAGATACCTAAAAAAACAAAAAATCACCGATCAATCGGTGATTGCAGCGTGTCGAAAAAACCTTTTCGGCGCGCTGAGCGGCTGCCGAGAAAGGCGCAAAGACAAGCAACTCACACGTGTCGGCGTACAGAGGTACGGTAGCGTGTGAGTTGCGCAGTAAGTCAAAATGTTTGCGCAGCAAGCGTTTTTCGGCAGTTTCGTATTTGGGAAGACTCCATTGTCCGAAAAGCCGAAATCAATACGCTGCACAAAAATGATATAGTTCATTTTGACGGTTTGCGCCTTTATCGACAGTCTGAAATCACCGATCAATCGGTGATTATTTTACGCACTGTAAGCATAAAAAGGGACCGGCTGAGCCGGTCCCTGAAATTGGTTCAAGTATAATTACTTGATGTTGCCCTGGTAGTCAACAGCGATGTCAACTGCGGGCTCTGCCTCGATGTCAGCAGAAACGGTGATTTCGCCGTTGTACAGAGCTGCAACAAGAGCTGCATAGTCGTCAGCGGTGAAGCCGTCAGCCCACTGAGTGGAGTCGGGCAGCTGGACATAGTTAGCAGAAGGATCGTCGGCAGAAACGAGGCCGAGAGTGGTAACCTTGCCGCTGTATTCAGCCCAGTTGTCGTTCTCGATGAGTTCAGCAAGCAGAGTCTTAACGGTAGCAGCAAGACCCTTCATTGCGGAAGTAACAGTCATGCCTTCGCCGTAAGCGTCGATGGTTGCAGCCTGGTCAACGTCAACGCCGATAACCTTTGCGCCATCAACCTTTGCAGCAGCTTCTGCAGCAGAGGTGTAGATGCCGCCGCCGCAAGCGAAGACGACCTGAGTGCCGTCAGCATACCAAGTGTCCATGTAAGCGGTGATATCAGCATCGCCAAAGAACTGGTTGCCATAGACATACTTCACATTGACTTCAGCGCCGGTTTCAGCAGCCGCGTCGTTAGCGCCCTGAACGAAGCCATAGCCGTAACGAACAACAGCGGGAACTGCCATGCCGCCGAGGAAGCCGAGCTCAGTGTAGCCGAGCTTAACAGCTGCTACGCCAGCCATGTAGCCAGCGAGTTCTTCCTGATAAACAGCGGAGAAGACGTTTGCGGGATAGACATAGGAGAAATCGTCAGCGGTGCCGGCAGCATCCTGCAGGTCAAATTCGCCAACGTCCAGTGCGATGTAGTATACATCGGGATAGAGCTCTGCGGTTTCAACGATAGCGCCAGCGAAAGCAAAGCCCGGCATCAGCAGGACATTGTAGCCTTCAGCGACAGCCTGATCGATAGCAGCAACACGAGCTTCGGTGGAGTCGTCGGTCGGCTTGTAGTAGGTGAAGTCGACGCCGCGCTCTTCGCACCATGCCTTGCCACCTTCGTAGGTAGCCTGGTTGAAGGACTCGTCGGTGATATCGCCGTAGTCGGTGATCATTGCGACGTGCCATGCGGAATAGTCAGCTGCGGGAGCCTCGGTCTCAACAGTAGCTTCGGTATCAACAGTAGCTTCGGTATCAACGGGAGCTTCGGTATCAACGGGAGCTTCAGTGGCGGGTTCTGCTTCGCCACAGGCAGCAAAGATGCAAGCTACCATGCAGAGGGCGAGCAGAAGAGCAACAAGTTTCTTCATTTTCTTAACCTCCAAAATATTTGTTCGCGGTTTTACCGCTTAATACATTCTTACACAAAACGATCAAAAAATCAAGATGTACAATAATTTTTGTTAAATATGCCCAAAATTATCGATTCAAATCGTCCTTTGAGAAGCTTAATGGCAGCAAATCACTCAAAGTATAGGTCAAAACATCGCCGTCACCCTTGCTCAGATAAATCTTAAAATCATTTTTACAGAACTCTCGCATCACCTGACGGCAGACGCCGCACGGCGCACACAAGTCGGAAACAGGCTGCCCTTCCCTGCCGCCGACAATCGCAATCGCTTCAAAATCGCGTTCGCCCTGATAAACCGCTGTAAAGAACGCGGTTCTCTCGGCGCAGTTGGTCGGTCCGAAGGCGGAGTTCTCAATATTACAGCCCTGATAGACCTTGCCGTCCTTCGTCAGAAGTGCAGCTCCAACCGCAAAACCCGAATACGGAACATAAGCGTGTTCCCGCGCTTCAATCGCTAAATTCACCAACTCCAATGGTGTCATGCAAATTGCCTCCTTGAATATGTATATCGGATTGTTCGGGGCAGGAATTTATTTCCTGCCCCGTTTAGAGTATATTGATTATTTTTTACAGGATCTCTGCTGCAAAGCTCTTGCCCGGTGTCTTGTAATCCACACCCAGAAGCTCTGTCACCGTAGCGGCAATATCCGCGAAGCTGGTTCTGGTTCCGAGGTTGACCGGTTTTACCTTCTTGCCCGCGATCAGAAGCGGCACATACTCGCGGGTATGATCGGTTGTTGCCGTATAGGCAGGATCGCAGCCGTGATCGGCGGTAATCATCACGATGTCGTCTTCGCCCATCTTCTCCATAAAGTCCTTGAACCAGCCGTCAAACTCCGTCAGTGCGGCAGCATAGCCATCGATATTGCGGCGATGACCGTAGAGCATATCGAAGTCAACCAGGTTGATGAAGCAAAGACCGTGGAAATCACGCTCGGCATATGTCATCGTCTTGTTCAGGCCGTCCGTATTGCCCTTGGTATAGGTAAACTCCGTGGTGCCGCGATGTGCAAAAATGTCATAGATCTTACCCACAGCGATCGAGTCCAGACCCGCTGCCTTCACTGCATCCAGCATGGTTTCCGCAGGCGGCTCAAGAGAAAAATCGTGACGGTTGGACGTGCGTGTGAAGCCGTCCTTTGCGTTGCCGATAAACGGACGGGCGATGACACGACCCACGCCGTGCTTTCCGACCAGAAGATTTCTTGCAATACGGCAGTATTCATACAGCTTTTCGGGCGGAACAATATCCTCATGCGCCGCGATTTGGAAAACAGAGTCTGCGGAGGTATAGACGATCAGATCGCCGGTCTTCATATGTTCCTCGCCGTATTTGTCAATTACCGCCGTGCCGGACCACGGAGCATTGGCCAGAACGCCTCTGCCGGTTGCTTCGCGGAAGGGCTTGAGCAGTTCTTCGGGGAAGCCGTTGGGATAAGTCGGCAGCGGATCCGGAGAAACCAGACCTGCAATCTCCCAGTGACCGATGGTGGTATCCTTGCCCATGGAGGCTTCCTTCAGGCGGCAAACGGCGCCTTTGGGTGCGTCCGTTCCGGGCAGATAATCGACGGTATCGATGTTGCCGAGACCATAGGAAAGAAGATTCGGTATGTTCAGCTTGTCGGAGGTGGAGCAGCTTTTCAGCGTGTTGACATTGACATCACCAAAGCTTGCCGCGTCCGGCATCTCACCGCAGCCGCAGGAATCGAGTACAAATAAAAATACGCGTTTCATAAATGATATATTCTCCTCTTCTGAAAAATTTTTACGGGGACAGTCCCCGAACGGTTACAATTTTATTTTTCCAGCTTGACCGCCGTTTCCAAGGCGACAAGCATCATTTCGCGGAAAGAGGTCTGGCGTTCATCCGCGCTCAATGCCTCTCCGGTCACGAGCTGATCGGAAATGGTACAGAGGCAAAGGGCATTCTTGCCGCAGCGCGCTGCCGTCATATACAAGCCGGCAGCCTCCATTTCAATCGCCATGATTCCCATTTTTGCCCAAGCATTATTGGTTTTCATAACATCCGGCAGTCCGTCGTCATCGGTATAGAAATTATCACTCGTCAGGATGTTGCCGACATGGAACTTCGCGCCGAGCTCCTCGCAGGAGGAAACCGCATTGCGAAGCATCTCATAGGAGGCGATCGGAGCGAATTGACCGTCCAGATGATACTGATGAGCAAAGTTGGAATCGGTACTGGCTCCCTGCGCGATGACAATATCGCGCAGGCCGATGTCGGCACGAATCGCACCGGCAGAGCCGATTCTCATAATATTACGCACGCCAAACGCATTGTATAACTCATAGGAATAAATTCCGATGGACGGGACACCCATGCCCGATGCCATGACGGAAACCTTTACGCCCTTATAGCTGCCGGTATACCCCTGTACGCCGCGGACATTGTTCACAAGAACAGGATTGTCCAAAAAATGATCGGCAATGTATTTTGAGCGAAGCGGATCGCCTGGCATTAGAACGGTCTGGCCGAAATCCTCCGGCCGCGCTTTGATGTGTGGTGTTGGATAATTCATTTGACGCTCCTTCTTACGGATCAATGTCCGTGCAGTTTTATTCTCTTATGTTCCAGAATGTTCTTTCGATAGCAGCGATGGCACATGGCAATATAGCAGTCATTTCCGCCAATCAGTATCTGTGAGCCTTCCGTCACAATGTATCCGTTACCGTCTACGCGGGCATTGGTAGTTGCTTTTGCGCCGCAGTCACAAATCGTCTTGATTTCTTCAATGTTATCGGCGACCTCGAAAAGCCGCATGCTTCCCGGGAACAGCTTCGTGCGAAAATCCGTTCTGAGTCCGAAGCAAAGCACCGGTATATTAAAATCATCCACAATCCTGCGGAGCTGATCGATCTGTTCAGGCTGGAAAAACTGACATTCATCCACAATAATCACATCCGCGTTTTTGCGGCTTTCAAAGACTTGATAAATATCCGTATCCGCGCCGACCGACTCCGCATCTGCTTTCAGACCGATGCGCGACTGGACAACATCCGCACCGTCGCGATTATCCGTAGCCGGCTTGATGAGCCAGACGCGCAGATCGTTTTCCTCATAATTATATTTTGTAATCAGGGCCTGCGCTGTTTTAGACGAGCCCATAGCTCCGTATTTAAAGTAAAGCTTTGCCATTACGCACCTCCATATTAGAAGCTTTGACAATTTATTATACAAGAAACGGACGCTTTATGCAAGAAAAACTATTTACCACGAAAAAAGCGATAAAAAATTAGGCGTTTTGTCAAAAACAAACGGCAAAATTTGTGAAAAAAGCTGTAAAAGGCTTGACTGACTGCGATGCAGGTGATAAAATACGGAGGCAAAGATGCCGGTGTGGCGGAACAGGCAGACGCCCGGGACTTAAAATCCCGTGCTGGCAACAGCGTACCGGTTCGATCCCGGTCACCGGCACCATAACAGATACCGTAATTGATACAATCGTGTCAGTTGCGGTATCTGCTTTTTTATGCCAATATTGCGTAGATATTCAGACTTTTCTGAACTTTTATCCGG
>JAEDKB010000205.1 GCA_016296045.1 Oscillospiraceae bacterium | reverse complement strand
GCTCAAAACAAAAAGATTCCGCCCGGAGGCGGAACTTTCTGTTTTGGCTTGTTGGTGCAAACCCCAATGATCGAAGATTTCATCTTCGGCGGCGCACCTGACGGCGCTTATTTTTCTTCCTGCCGGTGCTCGCGCTGCGGCGCATTTCTGGTATTTTCCATGCCGAAAAGCCCGGCCGGATTTGCCTGATAGATCAAAAGCCCGCTTTGATGCTTTGCAGAGCTTGATTGCATCCTCATGTTCCCCGTAGTACGCTTTGGAGCAGCTTTTCCGACGCGGATCCATCAATATCCGCAATCTGATCAAGCGTCTCACCTGTTGGTACAAAGAGCGACCCGTCACGCCTTATAAAGCGCACGCCGAGGGCAGCAGCCGCCCCGCAGCCGCCGTCATTTGTCGCGCTGCCGCCGAGACCGAGCAGTATCTCCGTGCATCCGCTGTTCACGGCATGCAGGATCTGTTCGCCGACCCCGTATGTGCTTGTGAGCGCGGGATTCTTATTCTCCCCGACAAGAGGGAGCCCTGCTGCCGCCGCCATTTCGATCACGGCGCGGCTGCCGCTTCTTGCGTATGAGGCGTTGATCTTTCTGCCCCACGGATCTGATACCGGAGTCGTGATTTTTTCCGCGCCCAGAAACTCGAAGCACTCGACGGTACCCTCGCCGCCGTCGGCGACGGGAATTGCGCAGAGCTCACATTCGGGCATCACAGAGCTAAAGACCTCATTGGCTATGCTGCATATATCAATGCTTGACAGGGTGCCCTTAAACGAGTCGGACACAACGATACATTTTTTCATCCGGGGATCCCTTCAGTTCACGATGTTTTCCGCTCTGCCCTCAAGGAAAGCGGTTATATTCGAGCAGGTGGCGTCAATAATGCGCTGCCTTGCCTCGACGGGGGCCCAGCTGATATGCGGGGTTATTATGCAGTTTTTCGCCGTGAGCAGGGGATTATCGCTGCTTACAGGCTCGGAGGACAGCACATCAAGGCCGGCGGCCGCGACCTTGCCGGAGTTAAGCGCATCCGCAAGGTCCTGCTCGTTCACAAGCTGGCCGCGGCTGTTGTTGATTATCATTACGCCGTCCTTCATTTTTGCGATGCTGTCTTTGTTGATGATCTCCCTTGTTTCGGGGAAGAGCGGGCAATGCAGCGCGATCACATCACAGCTTCTTATCAGCGTATCGACATCGGTGAACTCTGCGACATCGTCGCTTCCGCTCTGCTTTGAACGGCTGTTTGCAAGAACTTTCATGCCAAGAGCCTTTGCGATACGGCCCGTCTGTTTTCCGATCCTGCCATAGCCGAGTATGCCGATCGTCTTACCGGTAAGCTCAATCAGGGGATGATCCCAGAAGCACCAGTCGGGCGAGCTGTTCCATGCGCCCTCATGAACGCGCGCAGAGTGATGCCCCACATGTGCGCACAGCTCGAGCAGCAGGGAGATCGCAAACTGCGCCACTGCGTCGGTACCGTAGCCGGGAATATTTGCTACGCCTATTCCTCTTGCGCGTGCAGCTGCGGTATCGACTATGTTGTAGCCCGTTGCAAGAACGGTGATAAACTTTATGCCGGGGCAGCTTTTCAGCGTGTTTTCCGATATAGGGGTCTTGTTGGTAACAACGATCTCGCTGTCGCCGATCCTTTCGATGATATCCGCGTCATTGTACGGCGTACGGTCGTATACCGTCAGTTCGCCGAGCTTTTCAAGCTTCTCCCAGCTTCTGTCGCCGGGGTTTACGCAGTATCCGTCAAGAATTACGATTTTCATTCTGTTTCCTCCAAACATCATCGTGAATAATCGGGGGCGATCCCGCAGACTTTTTTCCATTGCTCCTCACAGCAGGCTTCAAGCTCCTCGTCAAGGGGCTCGAAGCCGCACAGAGATAAATTGCTTTCCAGCTGTTCCGCCGAGCTCACGCCTACAAGAACGCTGTCGATAAAATCCCTTGACGTACACCAGCGGTATGCCAGCTCAATAAGTGAAATGCCGCGCGCTTCAGCCGCGGCTTTTAACGTTGAAACGGCTGCAAGATCGGCTTCGTTCAAAAACCTGCGGCGGTACATATCATTCCATGCCAATCTTCCGCCGCCCGCGTTCATACCCGTGTACTTGCCCGTGAGAAGCCCTCCGGCCAGCGGATTATATACCATTATACCGCTTCCGCAGTGCCGGGCGCAAGGCACAAGCTCCGCCTCGATTTTTCTTGAAAGCACATTATATATATTCTGTGTGACGCATATAGGAGTCAGCTGCTCGGATCCGGAAATACACATCATCTCAGCCAACTGCCATGCGGAATAATTGCTTATGCCGATATATAGGACCTTTCCGCTTTTTACGAGCCTGTCTGCCGCCTCCAGAGTTTCGTATACAGGCGTTTTTGCGTCCGGAGCGTGAAGATACAGGATATCAAGGTAATCGGTTCCGAGACGCTTCAGGGCTTTCTCCGTTTCGCCCGTTACGGGGAAGGCGTCTCTGTCCTCCAGGAGGAGGGCCAGAGACACAGTGCCTTCCGGGTTTCGGTCACGGTGAATGCGGGTGACAGATTACCGCCTTTTGCACCGCAGTTGACGGAAAACCAGCCGTCGGAAAGGAGAGAAAATGAAGAAAGTTTCATGCCTATGAACCATAGCTGAGGTTAAAGAGAAAATTGTTCAAGCGACCGAAAGGGCTTTCTGTCTGTGATTCACAGGCAGAAAGCCCTTTAGCTATTCCTCGATGCGGCGGTTGTTGTAATAGTCCGGATAATCGATCGGTTCTTGGTATTCCGCCCGGGACAGTAATGCCGGCGGACACTTATCCCCGATGGGACCTATTGCAAATACCGTTATAGTGCCGGTGATGAAAAACCGAACGAACGGGATATACTTATTACATAGCTGTGGGCATAAACGACCGAAGAGCCTGAAAATTCGCAGGAGGATTAATCGTTCGTGAATTTGCAGTTTGCCTGTTGACATATACCCCGGCGGGGTATATAATAAAAATACCCTACCGGGGTATGAAAGGAAAATTTGACAATGTCGGATAAAGAACTATGCGGCTGCTGCGGAAAAACAACGGATCGCTCCGAAGAAGAACGCAAAAAGCTGATCCACCGCCTGAACCGAATCGAAGGGCAGATCCGCGGGATTCGCGGAATGGTGGAGAAGGATGCTTACTGCACGGATATTTTGATCC
>JAEDKB010000204.1 GCA_016296045.1 Oscillospiraceae bacterium | reverse complement strand
AAATTGTCTGAAATTACCTCTGGCGTTTTGTTATATGCCATGGTATACTGAAAACAGATATAGAAATAGGGGGTTCATATATGAAACGACTGATTGCGCTTCTTCTTGCTGTTTGCCTTTGCATGGCGGTTACGCCTGCATTGGTGAGCGCCGATAGCACGCCGGTCACGCTCTACGGCTATGCGACATATTCCTTAGATACGGACGTATCCGGACAATGGGTCAGCTTTTCCGATACCAACCCCGCCAGTTTAACAAAATACGGAAGCCTTCGTGATGAGCTGGGTCAGGAGTGCTATGCGGCGGCCTATGCACGAGGCATGATTTACGGCTATACAGCCAATGGCAGCGCTCCCTCGACTACGAGTACCTTCTGGTATGCTCCGGCAAACGATCCCATGGACATTCATACGATCAAGACGAGTTTTACCGGACAGATAGAGGACATGGCGTATGACTATACGCATAACTATATGTATGGTATTGCGTGGATCGGAGAGGGAAGCACAGAGGCGACAAAGTATAATGACTATGCGTTGGTGTCCTGCTCCCTTTCGAACGGCGCGGTGACTTTGATCGGTCGTCTGTGTTATCCCGGCGATAACAATGGTGTTTATTTCAATCTGAAAACCCTTGCGATTGATTCGAATGGTAAGGGTTATGTCCTCGGAAGCGATAACGTCCTGTATGCTCTGAACCTGAGCACGGCGAAGCTTACCAGAATCGGCCCGATCGGATATTCTTCGGAATATGTTCAGTCCATGTGCTGGGATTTCGACAATCATCGTTTGCTTTGGGCAAGGGAATCCGATGACGGAGAATGGGGACTTTATGAGGTCAGCACGGCAACCGGCGCTGCGAAGCTCCTTGGAAAAATCGGCACAACGGATACGGAAATTGTCGGTCTTTACATGATACCGACAAAGGAACCCTTTATTTTCAGAGATGTAGATGAGAGCGAGTGGTACTTTAGCGGCGTTCGCTATTGCTATAATACCGGATTGATGAACGGTATGTCGCTGTCAACGTTTGAGCCGATGACCAGCACTTCCCGCGCAATGGTTGTTACGATTCTGTACCGCTCCGAGGGCTCGCCGAGTGTTTCGGGAGAAAATCCGTTTGATGATGTCGCCTCGGGAGAATGGTACACGAACGCGGTTGTTTGGGCGGCGCAGAACGGAATCGTCAACGGAACGGACGAATCCATCTTTGAGCCGGATGCAAATATTACGCGGGAACAGTTGGCTGCGATTTTGTACCGCTATGCGGAATACAAGGGTTATCCCCGTGAAGGCGTTATGCTCAGCGGTTTCAGTGATGCGGACATGGTCAGTGAGTATGCACTTGACGCGATGTCATGGGCGGTCGGTGACGGTATTATCAACGGCACGGAGGATGCCTTTGGAAAGTATCTTGATCCGCAGGGATTTGCCAATCGCGCAATGATTGCAACAATTCTGATGCGTTTTGTTACAAATCATTCCGCAGGATAAGTTTGCATAAATGATAGAGCAGGGCGCGAAAATCGCGCCCTGCTGAAATTTGAGGGGAAGCAATGGAAAGAAGACAGATTGAGGCCGTTGCGCAGACGCAAGAGGAAACAATGCTCCTGCTGCGTGTATGTGATAAGCTGGAACGAGCCATGCAGCGCGAGATGCCGGCATCTACGGCATTTTTATCGCCGCATGAGCAGGCACTTGTGATGCAGCTTCTTCCAAACTGCCGATTTTTCGGGGGGACACGGCTGGCAGAGCGCAAAATTGCCTTTTATCTGCCGGAGTATTTGACGCAGGAGGACTTTTTCTCCGACGGCCCGATCTGCTGTATTCGTGCAAGCTTTTACGAAGAAAACTCTCTTTCTCACAGAGATATTCTGGGCGCGTTGATGGGAACGGGAATTCGCCGTGATGCAGTCGGAGATATCTGCTTGCATGAAAAGTTTTGCGACTTTTTTGTTCTTTCCGAGCTTCAACGCTATTTATTGGACAATTTGACCTCCGCGGGTCGGCATCATTTGAAACCGGAGCAGATTCCGCTGGATGCGGCTGTAAAGCTGCCGCAAAAAATGAAAGAGATCCGAATCACCGTATCCTCATTGCGCCTTGATGGCGTAATTTCCGCCGCGTTTCACCTGAGCCGCAGTCATACGGTGGATGCCATCCGTGCAGGGAAAGCAGAGCGCAACAGTCTAATCTGCCTGAAACCGGATCGAATCGTGGAGGAAAATGACGAATTATCCTTGCGCGGGTGCGGAAAACTGAAAATCCTGAGCATGAACGGCGAAACCCGAAAGGGGAGAATTGCGCTGACGGTCGGAATCTATCTGTAAGCATAGCGTGTATTCGATTCTTCCCATATATCATCAAGAAAACGGTTGACAAGCCTCTCTTTTCTTGCTAAAATGGCAATGTAAAATGCGAAATATGCGTTGAGGAAGCCAATTTGTGCGGACGGTGTCAGCGAGTGGGGGAGCGGTGAAAGCCCCATCATCACGAGGTACAAACAGCCACTTCCGAGCTGCCTGCGATGAGCAGGACGTTTCATCTGCGTTACAAGATGACTAAGATGCCGCAATGCGGCAATTAGGGTGGTACCGCGACGAACCTCGCCCCTATCGTTGGGGGTGGGGTATATTTTTTATCCGGAGGTAAATTCCATGGCAACGAAAAAATACGGTTTAAATGAACTGCGAGAGATGTTCCTTTCCTTCTTTGAAAGCAAAGGACATTTGCGTCTTCCAAGTTTTCCGCTGGTTCCCCAGCAAGATAAATCCATTCTTTTGATCAACGCAGGTATGACTCCGATGAAGCCCTATTTCACCGGAGAGGAAGAACCTCCCCGTCACCGCGTATGCACCTGCCAGAAGTGTATTCGTACCGGCGATATCGACAATATCGGTAAGACTGCCCGTCACGGCACTTATTTTGAAATGCTGGGCAACTTCTCTTTCGGCGACTACTTCAAGTCTGAGGCGCTTAGCTGGTGTTGGGAATTTCTGACGGAGGTCTGCGGGCTGGACAAAGACCGCCTGTATCCGTCGATCTATGTGGATGACGAAGAAGCGTTTGAAATCTGGAACAAGCAGATCGGCGTTCCTGCCGAACGCATTTTCCGTTTTGGGAAAGAAGATAATTTCTGGGAGCATGGTGCCGGCCCGTGCGGCCCCTGTTCCGAGGTCTATTATGACCGCGGCGAAAAATACGG
>JAEDKB010000203.1 GCA_016296045.1 Oscillospiraceae bacterium | reverse complement strand
TTCATCCTCCGTATACGACCTTGAATATATGGAAGCAACGCTAAAGAAATTAGATTGCCGTTACGGAATATTTTATGCCGAGGGAAATCATGAGGCGGAATGCATAACCGATCCTGAGCCGTATCTGTCGAGGGCGGGTGTGACGGTTCTGAAAGACAAAGGAGTAAGACTGGAAAACGGAGTGAATATCATAGGACGCAAAAATGCACTGAAAACAAGTGTCGCACAGATTATGGAAGAATGCGGACTTGATCCCGGCGCCCCGACTGTTGTTCTTCAGCATCGCACAAAAGGTCTGAGCCATCTGGAAGGAGTTGCGGACCTTGCGGTATGCGGACATACGCATGGCTACCAATTTCCTTTTATCGGAGTTCTGATGCCTTATCAGCGTGACATTTCTTACGGACATAGAATGTACGGCGAAACAAATGTGATTGTTTCCGCCGGAGTTGCCGAGTGGGGCTATCGAACAAAGTGGCCGTCACAAAGCGAGGTTACCGTGATAAACATAAACTTTAAGGAGGCGAAACAATGACCTGCAGAACCTATACAAAAAAAGAAACGGTTTTTCATGCGGCTTATATCGTTTTCCTGTCCGTTTCCGGCGTGATGGCTTCGTACAGTGCCGTGTTTGCCCTTTTCAATATCAGCTGTTTGGAGGATAAGATTTCGGTAGGCTTTACGATATTCTTTTCATTGCTGATTCTTTCCGTTGACTTCTTTGAATGCAGAGCTATGGGGGCGCGGCTTTATATGAATGAGGACGGAATCGGCGTCAGGCGATTCGGCAAGATGAAGGTTTTTATTCATTGGAACGAAATCAGAGAAATCGGCACGGGAAGAATTCCGACTCCCTTCGGCAGTAAAGAACGGGTTTATTTTTGCGACAGAAAACTGGACGAAAAAGAAAAATCCGATTTGATTATATTAAAATACCACACAGTTCATTTCTCCTATATTCCGAAAAGCTGGTATCAAAAAATGAGCGAGAGGTTGCCCATACCGATAACAAGGAAGGTAAAAGAAAAGTATGTCAGATAAAATGAAAAAAGCAAAATCGAGCGACGCAAGGCTTTTCTATATTGCGCTGATTGCCGCAATAGCGACAATACAAATAGCATTGAAGGTGTTTACAACACTCATGCCCAGCGCTCCAAGCCAAGTGTCTTCCCGCATTATGGAGGGAGGAATGCTGATATGCGCACTGTTTTTTGTTCTGCGAACAACCTTTGTTCAGCCATGGTTTGGGTTAAGGATAGAGAAATCGGAGTATAAACGAACGGCTCTGACCTGCTTGTTGCTTGCGGTGGGAATCATTGTTCTTTTCATCATTGCAAGACTTGTGCTTCAGCATTTTTCGGCTACCGTTGCCGAGCGTCCCTTCTTTCGTACATATCTGAATATCAAGCACCGCAGATATTATATATTCTTTGTTTTGGTGCAGGAGATTTTAGGGAAAAGCGTTTTGCAGCACGGAATAGAAAAAACACTGCCCGAGAATAAATGGTATATATCATTACCGGTATCGGCGCTCGTTTTCGGAATGGTGCATATCTATAACTCTCTTTATTACATTCTCGGAGCCGTTGGTCTTGCCTTGATTTCCGGCATTTTATATCACAGGCAAAAGAACATATGGTCAAGCTTTGTGTTGCATTTTTTCCTTGCGTTTCTTCCGAGATGTTTTGGACTTAAATAGGCATAATCCGGTGGTTTTGTCGGTCGCCCTCTATTTTGCCGAGAAGAAAACGAAGTTCGGCAAGGCAAATTACCGGGTACGTCAGGCAGTGATCGGCGTGCTGTTCGGCGGCGTTGCACCGTAAAAACTGCGGCAGGAATTCGGAGATGAAGTTTTGCGGCTTGTTCTGTTTGACACCGAAAACAAGGAGCTTTCGTGGAAAGAACGGAAGGACGCAACTCTGCAAAATCTTGAAAATTGTGACCGTAAATGCGCCATGTTGATCTGCGCCGACAAACTTTCAAACATCAGAGATGTGCCGGAAGGACTCCAAAACGAGGGCGAGGGTGTCTGGGAGCATTTCAAGTACGGCAGAGACGGTCGGAAGTGGCTGTTCTGCGAATATATTGAGGTTCTCGCCCGCCTGTCGGATCTCAAAATGTACTTTGAATTAAAACAAGCCGTGGAAATGGTATTTCCGAAAGGGAAAAAGGAACTATGGAGACAAATACTGAATTTGCGAACAATTCGGCAGTTGCTTTTGTCGGGGGAAGTATTAACTCCGCAAACGCGGGAGAGTTCTCAGAGGCGCTTGCCGCACTGCCGGGGGAAGCAGGAAGCGTCATAATGGATGTTACAAAACTCGAATACATATCCAGCGCAGGACTGCGTGTCCTGCTCAGCCTGAAAAAACGTTGCAAAAGCAAGCCCTTCCGTGTTGTGGGGGCAAACACCGCCCCGGGCACTTTCAACGGTCTCTATAAGATGCGGTCAGAGGAGGATGATGAAATTAATATTAGGTTCTTCCGTCTCTGCTTTGGCTGCGACACAGTTGAAGAAGCTGAAAAGATTGATCCGCAAGTCAAATGGCTTTATCCGCTGGCATGGTTCAGATGCTGTACCAGTATGCTGAAGGGTGACCACTGGGGCGATGAGATGCGCAAAAAGGCGCTCGGACTGCTCCGAGAAAAGCCGATCCCGCTTGTGAACCGGGAGGAACGCCGTGAGTAAGTCAATACAAAAAGATCCATATCAGAATCAGCAGAAAGTTTCGCTTTTGAGTTTCCTCGCCGAGCTGCCGAACTTTGTGGCAGTGACCGCTTCTGCTGTTGTGTCCGGCTCGCTGATTGTGTGGATGGATTTTGTGGATTCGTTCTGCAACGTCCTTAATTCGGGTTTCGTGGCGGTGCTGTCTCGGAAGCTTCGGCGTGATCTTAAATATGAATATAACTACGGCGTCGGTAAAATTGAGGCTATTTCATCGCTTGCCTGTGACGGGATTCTATTATGCGGATTGATTCTTATGCTTATTTCATCGGTAAACGACTTGATCTCACCGAAGGAACCGAGCGGACTTCTGATCTACGTTGTTGCACTGAAAGTAATCAATGTTGCATTCGACACTGTTTTTTTGAAAGCCCAGCACAAAATCAAAAAGGAAACCAAAACGCCGATTGCGGTCACCGAATTCCATGCGTCACTCAAAAGTTTTTTGTTTGATGCGGTGGCACTGGTATCGATTTTGATTTGCTGGATTTTCCGTGATATCCGTGCCGTGTGGTAT
>JAEDKB010000202.1 GCA_016296045.1 Oscillospiraceae bacterium | reverse complement strand
ATCGAAGATCCGACCATCTGCGAGTTTGACGATGAGAGGATCTACGGCCTTGCCGAGGGTGTTACTCAGATCATCGTTACATATCGCGACATGGTATACGTTTGCGTAGTAACCGTAATTTAAAAAAATAGGATCGGCGCACAATTCATGCGCCGATCCTATTTTTTAGTATTGAACAACATAATGCGTCAGAAAAGAAAACAGCTTCGATGCAAGAAAGCGTTCGTTCATCCGTCGGAACAAATTCGGAAGCTTTGTGTATTTTGCAGCGGCAAAGCCGATTTCCGCAACCACAATTCCGCCGATCACATCAACAAATACATGCTGCTTGGTATACATCGTAGAAAGAAAAACCAAAATCGAACCGACTACACACAGCGTACATACAAGCGGTTTGTGCCGTATCTTTTTGGCTTCAAACAGTTGACGTGTGCCGAGCCATGCAACAAAACAATGAATTGAGGGGAAAAGATTTCGGGGGGAATCCACCCAGTAGATAAACCGCGTAATGAAAAGGAATACGCCGCTTCCCTCTGCGTTCGGACGGGTGTTGGTTGTCGGAAGGAAAATGAAAAACAGAAGACAGATCATCTTTGCCACAAAGTCGCCTGCAACCAATCGGTAGGCTTGTTCGCGGCTCTCCCTTGCAATCATGATGTTTTGATATGTCCAGAATGCAAAGGAGCCTATGTATGCCAAGATCCAGACCGGATGAAAGGGGAAAAAGGCATCTATGCTGCCGGTCATGTCGATCGGCTCGATTCCAACCCAAAGCTGAATCAGTTTCCCGCAGTTATACGCGATAAGATTATTGATTCCGGTCAGCGTCAACGGAAGAATGGCATAGTCCGGAATGATCTTTCCTATGGTACGCCGAAGCAATCGATTCGCCTCTTTTCTATCAAATAACCTGATTATAGCACAAAAAACCCAAATGTCAAAACAAAGGAGCTTCCGCAGATTTTTACATCCTGCGAAAGCTCCTTGATACGGTAATGTCAATTGTTTTGCTGATTTCCCGATTCGCGGAAAGCGAAAAAACGCTGACCGAGGTAGTTGAAGCCCACAAAAAGGCATGAACCGCTGTAGGTTGCAATATAATCGGCGACGGTTTTCTTCTCTGCTGCGATCAAGCTGAGTCCGGCAAACCATCCGTTTTCAGCTCCGGTCAGGAGCGGATAGATCAGCAGCAGCGCAATGGCGTGCGAGAGGACATAACAGACAACAATATTCAGCGTAAAACGCAGGACTGCCTTGGCGTTGTCGCCCTGATACTTGAAGGTGAAGTAACGGTTCAGGAAATAGCTCAGCACACTGGCAAGCGCGGTGCTGATTGCGGAAGCGGGGAACGGCCCGAGCGCTGTGAAAGCAAGCAGTAAGGCCTTCAAGCCCTCTCCGACAACAGTATTAAGAACGCCGACCAAGAGAAACTTCCACAGCTTGATATCAAATAGAGAAAGCAGTTTTTCTTTCATGGTAACTCCTCCGGCTCATTCCCAACAGGTCCAGATGCTTCCGTCACTGCAGACCGTAAAGACAGGCTTGCCGTCGCTGCTTGTGTATTGCAGAATTACGTTCAGAGAGCGGCATCCACAGTGGGCAATCACATCAATCGCAATAGAGCGCACTTGATCCAGGTAGGTTTCCGGTGCTAATTCGTCGGTATAGACACTCCCGCCGTAGGAACAGGCGTTTTCGTACGTCATCGTCGTTTCATACGACAGCGTCAGAATCTGATTTTCTGCATCATAATCGCTTTCGTAATTCGGCCAGACTCTTGCAGCGTATTCTTCCACCGCCTCGTATTCGACCTCGTTATCTGCGGAAGGCTCCGTGCTTTCGGCAAGACCTATAAAGTAAATAATCAAAAAAACAGAAAGGGCAAGAAGTAATACAAGCACGATTGCAATCGCGGCAATCAACCATTTTTTCATTTGTGCATCACCTTTTTATATTCTATACGAAGTGGGCAAAAAAGTCAAACGGGCTCCAGCCGAACATTGGACATCATATGATAAAACACATTGCGGTAGCGGTTTTCCAATGAGGAGGGGCACTGAAAAGTCAAGCTGTAACAGGTGCTGCCGTCATAGAGCATTACACCGCAGCACGTCAGATCGCCGGATTCTCCGGCGGCAGTCCATGAAAAACGGTATTCCTCCTGCGGAAAGGAGGAAAGGCATAGGACACTGAGTTCCTCCATGCTCTTTCCCGTAATTCTTTTTAATCCGTCCTCTGCGTTTTCGCTTGCAAACACTTCCTGGAGTATCTCATAATCGCCTTGCTCATACAGAATGCAGTCACTGCCTGTTTCGGTAAGCGCAACGGCATCGTCCGGTATGTCCGCGCTGAATGAAAACGCAGGAGCTTCCGTAATGGTATATTCATCGGAAATACACAAGCGGTCGGACGGTTGTTTGACGGAACAGGCTGTCAATGTTATAATGCAGACAAGCAAAACAATAATCGAAATTGGTTTCATACATTACCTCCGAAAGGAATCATCATTATGCTTTATTTTTATGCCGGCTATCTGCTTGTCATGAATTGTGTCTGCTTTTTTATGATGGGTGCGGACAAACGTTTTGCCAAAGTGCACCATCGGAGGATTCCGGAACGGACTTTATTCACAGCTGCCTTGGCGGGCGGAGCGCTGGGCGGCTTTATCGGTATGCGGCTGTTCCGGCATAAAACAAAGCATCTTCTGTTTTCTGTCGGACTGCCGCTGGCAGTGATTTTGCATATTCTGATTGCGTATTGTCTGCTCCATTATGTTTTCTTGGTAATTTAACACTGTTTTTGTTTAAATCTTTGCGGAATTTGAAAATTCCACACAAAAGGCGAGTATTATCTCGACTTTTGCGTGGAAAATGTTTGTGCCGATGTTTCGAATAAAAAATTTTGAAATGTTATCATCAGGAATTCCTTTTCAGCTTCTCTTTTGTCCCGTCCGGACGGAGAATATAGGTATTATCCAACTGCGCGGTTAAACTGCGGCGGAAGGCCTCAACATATTCTTTGCGAAGGGCGTTGCGTTCTGCTGTCTCTTCCGGTGTCAGTCCCTCGGCTTTTGCCTTGTGGGCAAGTTCATTGATTCGTTTCACTAAATCGTCGATTTTCATTTGCATCACTCCGCAGACATCATATCCGATTTGTTTGAGAGTGTCAAGAACGCTCTTGCCAGAAAAATCATTCTGGGCTATAATCATTTCTACAGAACAAGCTGCAATGCGGCGATTCTGT
>JAEDKB010000201.1 GCA_016296045.1 Oscillospiraceae bacterium | reverse complement strand
AAGCCGCTGGGCATCGGCATTCTGACGACGGCTGCCAAGGCAGACCTTGTTTCCGAGGAAACGATGGAGTATGCCAAGCGCCTGATGACAACGCTCAACAAGGGAGCGCGTGACGTAATGGTCAAATACCGCGTTCATGCCTGCACGGATGTGACGGGCTTCAGCCTGATGGGTCACGGCTTGGAAATGGCACAGGGCAGCGATATGGAACTGGAAATTGATACTTCCGCCATTGACCTGATGGATGAGGCAAAAGGCTTTGCGGAAATGGGCATTTTGCCTGCCGGTATGTATCGCAACCGCAGCTTTGCGGAAGAATGGGTCGATCCGGGTGATGTGCCCCTTGCAATTCAGGATATGCTTTATGACCCTCAAACCTCCGGCGGACTGCTGATCGCTGTCGATCGGGAAGATGCTGACGCGATGTACGAAGAGCTGAAATCCGCCGTTCCGTCTGCACAGCGTATCGGAATCGTGCGTAAATATCGCGGCGGAAAACGGATCTATCTGAAATAATAAGGAAGGAACAATCAATGGAAACCAGAGGAAGGCGTGTTCATGCAATTGAAAAGGCGATTTTTCTGCTGGATTGCTTCTGGGAAGCAAGGCAGCCGCTGTCCCTGCGTGAGCTGGAGAAAAAGACCGGCTGGGCAAAGAGCACGATTCACGGCCTGCTTGCTTCAATGCTGGATTCGGGCGTTGTGGAACAGAATTCCACCGACGGGAAATATCGGCTGGGCTATCATCTGTTTGAGCTGGGAAGCGCTGTCAATCAGGGCTGGGACGTGCCGCAGATCTGTGCGCCGCAGCTTCGGAAAATCGTCGATCAGGTGGGCGAGTCGGCATATCTTGCGCGCCTGTCCGGTGACGATCTGATTCTGGCGGTCTGCGAAGAACCTCATGTCGGTTTCCGTATTGTTTCTGAAGTCGGAACACGGCTGCCGCTCCATTGCAGCTCACAGGGCAAAGTAATTCTTGCCAATATTCCGAAATACGAAGCCAGACGCTTGCTGTCAAAACGGGAGCTGACCGGATACACGGAAAAGACGGTAACGGATGTAGACAAGCTGCTTTCCGAATTGCCGAAAATCAAGCTCTGCGGATATGCAGAGGAACGCGAGGAATACAAGCTGGGGCTGAAGTCCGTGGCAGCACCGATCTTTGACAGACGGGGCGAGTGCCGCTATGCGATCGGTGTCATTTGCATTGCAGGCATCGGCGAGGAGGAATTCCAGAAAATGCGTGAAGCGGTCAAGGCGGCGGCACAAGCGGTGACCGCAGAGCTGGGAAAGTGAATGCGAAAAAGAATCAGCCGGCAGACGGAGCAAACGCTGCGCCTGCCGGCTGATTTTTCGCGGAAAGTCAGGAAACGGGGTATTCCAACACGACAAAGACGGTGTTGTCTATAATCTGCATACAGCCGCTGTCCGGATAGGAGGACATTGCGGAGAACACATCTGCATATCGCACAAGCTCAAATTCATTGGCGTAGCGGATCGAGATTCCGTGATAGTTTGCAAGGAAACTCAGACGGGAATATTCGTTGATCTGACCGGTCGCTCCGGTTCGTGCGCCGTAGTGGAACGGTGTAACGTAATAGTTGTCGTAGAACTTCTCGTCGGTGATTGTCTGACCGACCAGCACAATATCCATATCATCGCGGTAGCCCTCCAGAGAGCGGATGCGAGTAAACATGGTGGTGAAATAGTTTTCCGCCTTGCGGTTTGCGTAATAGACCGCCTGATAGTTGCCGTTGCTCTGCCAGGCGTAGTTTGCGGCAGAGGAAAGAATGATGAGCGCGGCAAATGCCAAAGCGATTTTTTTCCAGAGCGGTTTTCGGAAAGAGAGGCGCTGCAGCAGGAGCATCGGCAGATAGAATACGGCGATCAGTCCAAAGCACATTCGCGTATAAAGCACACTGTTGCCGCTGAGCAGCGTAATGGCGTTCGCCGCCGCCGGAAGCAGCAGAACAAACACACAACCGAGCAGAATTTTCCCGACTTTTCGCTCTCTCCAAAACAAAATCAGAGACAAAACAGAGAAAACACCCAGAACCAGCATGGCAACACGCACAAAACGAGTTGCATTTACACCGCAGAACTCTACAAACGGAAGCTCGAAAAAGCTGAGATAAGTGCGGTAGAGCTGCTGGGGAAAATCCTTCAGCGAACCCATCTGGTCAATGCCCTGATAGTTGCTCAGACTGGTATGCAGAGCGGCAAGAAAGCCCTTAAGAATCAACTGATAGAACACATAGCTCAGAATAAGTGCTGCAAGTGCGCGCAGAGCATCCAACAAAATCTCCTTGCCCGTGCTTTCGTGCTTCAGGCATATTCCCAAAAGCGTCAGCAGCAAAACCGCGGCGAGGAACGGGAAATATGCCTGATAGATTCCCAAGGAACAGGCGGCAAGCAGGCATCCGCCGAGGAACGCCGCCCAATGCCTTTTTTTCAGCAGATATGCGGCAAGCGCCATCAGCAAGATCGCAAACGAATAGTAGTGGACGGTAAACTGGAAGAACATCATAGCGCCGATCGGCGCAAAGGTGGCTGTAATTGCGGCGAGGGAGAAGCAGAGCCAGGTGCTTTCCAGTTCCAGAACGCGAACCAGAACGGCAGAGGTAAACGCCAGCAGAATCAGCGCGAGAACACCGTTAAAAACCGGAACATTAAAGACGCCCCAGACTTTTCTCGTCAGCTCTCCGAGAAGATACAGTCCCCAACGGCCGGAGGTGATACCGGAACCGTAGCCTTCGGGGAGACAAACGATCATGTCGTTATTATTGATGTTGTTGACGAACAGATAAAGATAAGAAAGCGTACCGAAAATTGCCGTTGCGAGAAAGCATAGGCGTGTTTGCCTGCATTGCAGAAAATCGTACAGACGGTGTCTGAGCTGCTTTATCTTTTTCATAAAAGCTCCCATTTACATATAGTATATTCGTATTATAATGCGTACTGAACAAAGCCAAAATCCTTGCACCTTCCGCTCGAGCGCCTCAGCGTTCCGGCAGAAATACGCATTGTAACAATGTCTGAATTTCGCAAGAACAGCTCGTTTTGGCTGTTTTTGCGAAATTGCGCGGCTCTTGCCGTGCGAATAAGCCGCTTTGCGGTTTATTCAGTAGACATTATTATAGCCCTCGCAGCGAAAAAAAGCAACTGCGCTGAACAGATACTCCGTTTTTGTCGATGAAAAGGGATTGTCAGGATATCATTTATTCGGTATAATGAAAAAAACGTTTCGGGGAGAA
>JAEDKB010000020.1 GCA_016296045.1 Oscillospiraceae bacterium | reverse complement strand
TAGCGGTCTGTGATGCGACCTGTTTGGAGCGCAGCCTGATTCTGGCGATGCAGGTGATGCGTCTACAGCCCAAAACCGTCGTTTGTGTCAATTTGATGGATGAGGCGCGCCGTGCCGGAAAAACCGTCGATACAGCGCATCTGGAGCGGCTGCTCGGTGTTCCGGTGATCGCCACCTCTGCCGGAGACGGAGAGGGCATCGAAGAGCTGATGGAAACGGTGCGCGGTGTGTGTGAGGGCTTTCTTCCGACCAGACCGAACATACAGCCGGAGGAGAGCAACGAAGAAGAGCTTGCGAGAGAAGCCGTTCGGACAGCGGAAACGATTGCAGAAGAAACCGTATGCAGCAAAAAAGCGTCCGTGCCGGATCTGACGGAACGACTGGACAGAATCCTCCTGCACAAATGGGGAGGACGCCTGTGTATGCTCCTGCTGCTGCTGGGCGTGTTCTGGCTGACAATCGAGGGAGCAAACTATCCGTCGGCCGGTCTGCAATGGTGTTTTGACCGCTTGGGGGAGCTTTTGCATAAGGGAGCGGAGGCGATTGCTCTGCCTGCGATGATTCGCGGCGCACTGCTCGACGGTGTCTATGCGACGGCGGCACGGGTTATCTCGGTGATGCTGCCGCCGATGGCGATCTTTTTTCCGCTGTTTACGCTTTTGGAGGATTTCGGCTATCTGCCGCGGGTAGCATTTTTGATGGATGAGCGCTTTCGCCGCGCCGGAGCGTGCGGAAAGCAGTCGCTGACCTTATGTATGGGTCTGGGCTGTAACGCGGCCGGAGTGACCGGCTGCCGCATCATTGACTCTCCGCGGGAACGACTGATCGCTGTACTGACCAATGCTTTCGTGCCATGCAACGGACGTTTTCCCGCACTGATCTTTCTGATTGCCCTGAGCTTTTCTCACGGCTCGTCGCTGCTGGGCGCGGTGATTCTGACGGCGTGTCTGCTGCTGTCTGTTGCCATGACCTTGCTTGCATCGAAGCTGCTGCATCATACGGCATTGCGCGGTGAGCCGTCTTCTTTTCTTCTGGAGCTGCCGCCTTATCGGAAGCCGCACATCGGGCAGGTGCTTGTGCGCTCCCTGCGCGACCGCACCGTATTCGTCCTCGGAAGAGCGGTTGCGGTTGCCGCACCGGCAGGGCTGGTGATCTGGCTGCTTGCAAATTGTTCTGTCGGAGAAATGACACTTCTGCAATGGCTTTCGGCGTTTCTGGATGCACCTGCGCGGCTGATCGGTCTGAACGGAGCCATTTTGCTGGCATTTGTGCTGGGCAGTCCGGCAAATGAACTGGTGCTGCCGATTCTGACAATCATCCTCACGGCGGGAACGAATCTCGGCGGCGATGCAGGTACACAAATGGCGGGACTTCTTTTAGAAAACGGCTGGACATGGCAGCTATCTGTGTGTATGATTGTGTTTTTCCTCTTTCACTGGCCGTGCACAACAACGCTGCTTACCGTTCACAAGGAGACGCACAGCGCCAAATGGACGGCATTTGCAGCGCTTCTCCCAACAGTATTCGGCATAATTCTTTGTGCCTTGCTTTCGGCAGCTTTTCGCCTGATATCGTAAAAAAGAAGCCGCAGAGCACTCTGCGGCTTCTTTTTCAATCAAAAAACTTGCCTTTATAAAAATTTTCGTTTCCAAGCTTCTTTGCCGTCAGGCGGAACATCACGCAGCCGTCCGGACAGACGATGTTTTTGCTGTATCTGCCGTCGCCGCCGATATTTTCCAAATCGCCGCCGCTTCTGACAGCCTCCATAATCGGATACAGCAGCATCATTGTTTTGGAGCAGATGCCCTGCCCGTCCTGATTTACCGGGCAGCCGTAGGTGCAGGTGTATTGATCTCCGATCTCCTCGCCGTTTCGGCAATAGCGCTCCGTATGATCGCCGCGCAGAAAGCCGATGACTTCAATCTGAAATTCATACTCCTCATCGTACCACTTTTTCATAGCTGCCTCCCAAACGATTATTTTGCGTAATAGTTGATGAGGCAGCCGGCAAGAATGATGTCGCGTTCCTCACGGGTGAGGTTTTCCAGCTTCAGGGTCAACGCGGTGCGTTTGCCGTCCTGTATCAGCACGGCGGGAATTTCAGAAGCATTTCCCTCCAAAGCGGCGCGGATTCCCTCTACATAGATGCGGTCGCCGGGCTGAATATTGTACTGTGCAATGTTTTCTACCGTAAAGGGAAGCATACCCCAGTTGATGACATTGCTGCGGTAGCGCTTGGTCGCAAAATCTTCGCAGAGATTTGCTACGCCGCCCAGAACACGCTGACAGGAGGCGGCCTGCTCTCTTGCGGAGCCGTCGCCGGGCTTGATCGCCATCACGGCACTTCCGAGTCCCGTGGCTGCGGGGTCATAGCCCATCAGATCCACGCTTTCGGGTGCCTGCCTGCGCTGCTGCTCCTGCGCCAGAATCTCTTTTGCCCGTCCGACATAGGCGGGGTCCTTGCGGCTGAGAGCAAATTCACTCAGACGCAGCGGGTTGCTGCGGTAGGAGGAAGTCTCGCCGGAGGGGATCAGCTCGTCCGTGGTGGTTACGGGGTCATAGATTGCAGAAGCAACGGTAATCAGGAGATTTTCCGGCATGGCAATCTGCTTGGGCCAGTCGGCAATGTTCGGACCGAAAACCAGCGGCTGTTCGGGATCGGACTTGCCGACACCGTGGTAGACGCGCTCGTAGGGAGCAGTATTGAAGTGATAATCCATAAAGGACGGATCCTCGGTCAATTCGGCAAGCTCGGTTGCCGGAGTGATTGCGCCGCCGTTGAGAGCGGAGGCGGCAATGGAACGCGAGTCCATCAATGCGACATAGGCGACCTGACCGTCAGCGGGCTTGGAGCCTTCCCGGTTGGGGAAGTTTCTGGTGGAATGGCGGATGGAGAAAGCACCGTTGGCAGGTACGTCACCTGCGCCGAAGCATGGGCCGCAGAAAGCGCTGCGGATCGAAGCGCCGGAGGCAATCAGCTTTTCCAGAGCGCCGGTACGGAGCAGCTCCATCATGACGGGCTGACTTGCCGGATAGCAGGAGAGCCAGAAGTGATCGCTTCCGAGGGGCTTTCCGTTCAGAATTTCCGCTGCCTTGACCAGATTCTGGAAGGTGCCGCCGGAGCAGCCGGCAATCACGCCCTGATCGGCATAGAATTTTCCGCTGCGAATCTTCTTTGTCAGACTTTCGGGCTGCTTTTTCAGACCGAGGGTGGAAACAGCGCTTTCATCGACTGCATGGAGCAGGTCTTCCAGATTTTCGTTAAATTCGCGGATGGTGTAAGTATTGGACGGATGGAAGGGCAGGGCGATCATCGGCTCGACCGTGGAAAGATCGACCTCCAGAACCGCATCATAATAGGCACCGTCCTGCGGAGCAAGCGCTTTATACGCATCGGCTCTGCCATGGGCGGCAAGGGACTTGCGGACGGTTTCGTCGGTCTGCCAGACGGAGGAAAGACAACTGGTTTCCGTCGTCATGACATCAATGCCGTTGCGGTAGTCCATGGACAAGTTGGCGATGCCCTCGCCGAAGAATTCCATAATACTGTTTTTGACGGTGCCCTGTTTGAAGGTCGCGCCGATGATGGCAAGGGCAACGTCCTGAGGGCCGACACCGGCTTTCGGCTTGCCCGTCAGATGGATGCCGACAATGCGCGGATAGGCAATATCGTAGGTTTTGCACAGAAGCTGCTTGACCAGCTCCGGACCGCCCTCACCGATGGCGATCGTGCCGTAAGCGCCGTAGCGTGTATGAGAATCGGAGCCGAGAATCATTCTGCCGCCGCCTGCATACATTTCGCGCATATAGCTGTGAATTACGGATTGATGTGCCGGAACAAATTCGCCGCCGTATTTTTTTGCCGCGGACAGACCGAACACATGATCGTCTTCATTGATCGTGCCGCCGACGGCGCACAGGGAGTTGTGGCAGTTGGTCAGCACATAGGGAAGCGGAAATTTTTCGAGACCGGAGGCACGGGCTGTCTGGATGATACCGACATAGGTGATGTCATGGGATGCCATCGCGTCAAACTTCATTTTCAGCGCCCGCATATCTCCGGAAGTGTTATGGGCAGAGAGAATCCCGTAAGCGATCGTCTTTTTGCGGCCGTCGTCTGCGTTGCGGGCAGCCTGACCTTCGGGGATCAGCTTGCCGCCGAGATAGAACATACCGTCATTGTGAATCTGTATCATGAAAAGCACCTCCGTTTTTCATAACTATATAACAACACGCGGAAAAAGTCAAAAACTTTATCGATGATTCTTGCGGGCAAGGGAAAACTATGGTATGATATTTTGGCTGATAAAGGAGGGACACGGGATGCAGTATATTGTTTTGGATCTGGAGTGGAATCAGCCGTGGCCTGGCTCCTATGCGGCAAAAAAAGTGCTGCCGGTGGAGATTCATGGAGAGATCATTCAGATCGGAGCGGTGCGTCTGCTGGAAAGCGGCAAGGTTGCCGACGAATTTCAGGTATTGGTACGCCCCAAATACTATAAAAAACTCAACAGCCGTGTTTCCAAGCTGACCGGTCTGCACGATGCCACATTGCGCGAGGAAGGACTTCCGTTTCCGGAGGCGCTGGAGCGTTTCCGCAAATGGATCGGCGGCGAATGTATTTTCCTGACGTGGGGCTTTGACGATATAAAGATTTTGGAGGATAATATCCTCCTGCATGACGGTGAGCCGGACTGGATTACCGAATGGTATAATGCTCAGATGATTTTCAATGCGCAGACGGGCTGCGGAACGGCACAAAAAGCGCTCTCCTCTGCGATGGAGATCATCGGAATCGAACCGAGCCGTCCGGCACATGATGCACTTGGCGACGCATATCACACGGCGCTGATTTGCAGTCGGCTGGATCTGAAAAAGGGAATCGCAGGGTATGAGCAGGCGCTTCGCAGCCATTGCGACGGTTTCCACGGCAATCCGCCGGAGGGCTGCATCGGCCGCACGGTATTCCGCGGCTATGAGGATAAGGCGAAGGCGATTACTGCCATGACAGAGCTGAAAAGCCATTGCCCGCAGTGCGGCGCACCCATGCCGAACGGCGCGTGGATCGCACAGGAGGGGCGGCGCTATATGACCATGGCGGAATGTCCGGAGCACGGACGCTACCTGATTCGGATTCGTCTGCAAAAAGAAACGGATGGGACAATGCGTGTCAGCCGCCTGATCTATGAAGGTGCTTCGGATGCGGCTCAAAAATTTGATGAGCTGGCGGCGCGCAGACGTCCGGCACGCCGCAGACGCAAAAGGAGCACACAGAGAAAGGCAGAACAGTAAAGCTGCCAAACGTGTCATTGCGACAGCGTGATAAGAAAGAAGGAAGCCTATGCTGGAAAAACTGCCGGAACTGCTGCTGCCATGGTTTGCGGAAAATCGCCGCGATCTTCCGTGGCGAAAGGATCGGCAGCCGTATCATGTATGGCTGTCGGAAATTATGCTCCAGCAGACCCGAGTGGAGGCGGTCAAGGGCTACTATGACCGCTTTCTGCAAAGGCTTCCTACCGTTCAGGCGCTTGCGCAGGCGCAGGAGGATGAGCTGCTGAAGCTCTGGGAGGGGCTGGGATACTACAGCCGCGTCCGCAATCTGCAAAAGGCAGCAAAGATCATATGCGATGATTTTTCGGGAGAATTTCCCCAAAACTATGAAAAGCTGCTGAAACTGCCGGGCATCGGTGCCTATACGGCCGGAGCAATCTGCTCCATTTGCTTTGAACAGCCGGTTGCGGCGGTGGATGGCAACGTCCTGCGGGTGCTTTCCCGTTTTCTTGCTTCCGATGCACCGGTTACGGACGAGCGTACGAAAAAATTCTTTGCAAATGAGTTAAGCAAGGTCTATCCGAAGGGGCATTGCGGCGACTTTACGCAGGCGCTGATGGAGCTTGGCGCTACCGTGTGTGTGCCGAACGGTGCGCCGCTGTGCGAAAGCTGTCCGCTGCAAAAACTGTGCCGCGCCAATCAAACGGGAACGCAGTCGCGTTATCCGGTCAAGGCGGCAAAAAAACCGCGCAGAGTGGAAAAACGGACGGTGTTCATTCTGCGCTGCGGAGAGAAGCTGGCGGTCTGCAAACGTCCGAAAAAGGGATTGCTGGCAGGTCTGTGGCAGCTTCCCGACACGGAAGGGGCGCTGAGCCTTCCGCAGATGCTCGAACAGGCGGAAGCATGGGGCGTGCATCCGCGCAATATCCTCAAAACGGTGCAGCGCGACCATGTTTTTACGCACGTTCACTGGAAACTGACCGGCTGCTATCTGGAATGTGACACGGAAAACACCTTTTTCTGGGCAACGCCGGAAGAGATTCGGGAAAAAATCGGCCTGCCGACGGCCTATCGGCAGTTTCTGGAAGAATAGGCTTGCACTTTCCGGAAAAAGAGGGTATACTGAAAATACTATTTAACAGGAGGAATCATCCATGGAAGAAAAACGTGCACAGTATTCCGAAGACGAGATCATCACTCTGGAGTTTGACAACGGCGAGAGCTTTGAGTGTGGCATTATGGGCGTGTTTGATCTGGAGGATAAGCAATATATCGCGCTGGAAGCATTTGACGATTCCAACGACGTGTATCTCTACGGCTATGTGCCGACAGACGACGACTTTGAGCTTCTGGATATCCCCGAAGAGGAATTTGACAAGGTAGCGGCGGAATTTGACCGTCTGATGGATGAGCCGATCTGACAAAAACGGCAGGACGGAACGGCAGTGAAAGCCTCCGTTTTTTCCAACATATTTCCGAAACCGAAAATTCCACACCGAAGGCTTGGATGAACGAGCCTTCGGTGTGGAATTTTTTGTCGTAACCGAATTTACGGAAGCTCTGCGGTAATGGCGGAGATCTCATAGGCGGTGCGCTGCTCGGCAACGCCGTCGATCATTTTGATGTAATCGCGGCTTTGCAATCGGCCGGTAATCAAAAGCGGCGTTCCGACCGGATAGTCGGAGACCTCCTGCGCGCATCTTCCCCAGAGAATGCATGGCAGATAATCAGCGCGGTGGTACGGACGGTTGACTGCCAGCATGACATCGCAGATTTCTCTGCCGAGCGGCGTGCGGCGGAAAACAGGCTCCTTGCAGATGATCCCCTGAAGCGTTACCTGATTGTCATGCGGCGCGTCCGTCACCTCTATGTATTCGGCAAAAACAGAAATAATGAGTCTTCTCCCAAAAGGAGACCGATTGTTGAAGGAGCGGATTTGTCCTTCGATGTACACGCCGGAGCCTTCCGAAATCTCCGTCTGCGCCAGAAGCTCCTCGGAAGCAAGAATCTGCAAGCGATCTATGGCGCCTGAGAGACGGGCGACCTCCAAAAAAAACGAATAAAAATGCCGATTGTGATTGCTGTGCGAGTACTCCGGAGCAGACGCAAGACAGCCGGTCAGCACGATACGATTTGTGATTTGTTCCATTGTCCCACCTCGTTCAACTTCTTATGGGAGATTATATTCGGACAAAGGGACAGATATGAGGTATGTTCACCGCATAAAAAAACCGTATCGGGAAAGACTGGAAGAGAACGGTAAAAAAGCGCAAACGGGGAGGCTTCTATGCAAAAGCTGAAAAAAATCGGACCGTGGCTGTCGGGAGCGGCGGCAGGAATTGTGAACGGCCTGTTCGGAGCGGGCGGCGGAATGGTGCTGCTGCCGCTGTTAACGCATACCACAGATCTGAAGGAGCATGAGACCTTTGCCTCCTGCGTATGTATCGTGCTGCCGCTGTCGCTGGTATCGGCAGGCGTTTATCTTTTGCGCGGCGGTGAATTTGCCTCTTCCTCCGTACCGTATCTGATCGGCGGCGCGATCGGCGGAGTGCTTGCAGGTCTGTTTCTGAAAAAGCTGCCGACGAAATGGCTTCACCGTATATTGGGAATTTTTATTCTCTGGGGCGGATACCGCCTTCTGACGGCATGAGCGGCGCAATTTTCGCGGCGCTTGCCGGATTGATCTGCGGTGTTTTTTCCGGCTTAGGGGTCGGCGGCGGCACACTGCTGATGGTCTGGATGACAGCCGTTATGGGCGTTGCGCAGACAACCGCGCAGGGAATCAATTTGCTCTATTTTCTGCCGACGGCAGCCTGTGCGCTGCTTTTCCATATAAAAAACCGCCTGATTTGTTGGCGTGTCGTCGTTCCTGCGGCAATCATCGGAAGCCTGTTTGCCGCAGGTGCGGCATTTCTTGCAACGATGATCGACACAGCACTGCTGCGCAAACTCTTCGGCGGTTTTTTGCTGATTGTCGGCTTGACGGAGCTGTTTTTCCGTCAGCGCGACAAAAAGGATAAATAGCCCTCTAAAATCAATGAGGCGGCAACGGCGTCAACGGTGTTTTTCCTTTTTTTGCCGTGATAATTACAGTCGGAAAGGATGTTGTGCGCTTCTACCGTAGTGCGGCGCTCATCCCAGAGAATTACGGGCATGGAGCATTCCTGCTCGACCAAAGCGGCAAATTCCCTATACAATGCGGCACGGGGGCCCTCCGTTCCGTCCATGTTCCGCGGAAAGCCCATAACAAGGCGCTCCGCGCCGGTCTGCTGAACCAGAAGCGCAATTTCCTGCGCGGTTTTTTTGGCATTGCGGCTGTGGATCACGGTGGTCTGCCCGACAATCATGCCGGTTTTGTCGGAAACGGCAATTCCCGTACGCGCATCGCCGTAGTCAATGGCCAAGACTCTCATGCGCTTTGCACCTGCTTTTCCAGATACTTTCCCAGGGGAGCCCAAATCAAAACGACAATGACGGAAGCGAGCAGCGACGTAACGAGCTGGGTAACAGAGAATTGAACGGAGGCAACACTCAGCATCGTCTCAGGCAGCCCGCTGGCAGGGAAAAATGCCGGAAGAACCGCTTTGACAATGAGAAGCCACATGACCGCAGCCTTCACTACCGAGCCGACCACACAGCCGGCAATGAGCAGCCATGTTTTGGGGAAACGGCAGCACAGCATCCACAAAAGCACAAAGAACAGGAAAACACCGATAGAGCTGATGAGGCTCATCCATATCAGCGGAGAGGTTTTGTCAAGCTGAAGCACGGCAGACAGAGCGGACAGGAAAGCGATACTGGCACCTGCCCACAAAACCGCAGCGACCAGACAGACGGTCAGCACCAGACGGAACCGGCTGTCGCTCGTCTGAATTCGCTCTGCGGTCGGAACGCGCTTGCCCAGCCAACGGGAGAAAAACCAGACAGAAAATACGATCATCAGATTGCCGAGCATGATGCAGGGCAGCAGCAGGGGAATGGCGCTGATCAGCGGACTGCCGGTGATCCACCAGGAGGTCAGCGGCGTAATGACGGAAATGACCGCGCCGCCGAGCAGACCGCAGGAGAGCACGGAAACGATCAAAATGGCGTTGATTATGGTGCCGGTGATATAAACCGATGTGTTTTTTAAAAACTGACTTGCGATACACAGCGCAAGAAGCAGCGCAGTGCGGCATAAAATCCGAATGTTGATTTTCATGCGGAGACCTCCTTTGTTTTGCCGTCTTCATCATAGCACAAAGCATAAAAATTGCAAGGTTTTTTCCGATAGCTGCTTGACAGTAAGGTATCTGCGTGGTATGCTTATTACCGAAGTTAAGCAAGACTAACAAGAAGGGAGAGATACCGATGACGTTAAAGAATCTTCCTGTTGGGAAAAGCGGAATAATCACGGCAGTGGGCGGTGAGGGGCTTCTGCGCTGCCGCCTGTTGGATATGGGACTGATCCCGCATACATTTGTTACCGTTCAGAAGATCGCTCCGATGGGAGATCCGATGGAGATTCGACTGCGCGGCTATGAGCTGACGATCCGTATGGAGGATGCAGATAAAATTGAGATTCAGCCGGAGGTGGATGCCAGATGAAGTTTGCATTGGTCGGAAACCAGAATTGCGGCAAAACAACGCTGTTCAATCAGCTCACCGGCGCGAATCAGCACGTCGGAAATTTTCCGGGCGTCACGGTTGACAGCAAGAGCGGCTTTCTGCGCGGCAAAAAGGACTGCGAGGTGACCGATCTGCCCGGCATTTATTCCATGCGTCCCTACACCGGAGAGGAGGTCGTAACGCGGGACTTTCTGCTGAACGAGCATCCGGATGGGATTATCAATATTATTGACGCGACGAACATTGAACGCAATCTTTATCTGACGCTTCAGCTTCTGGAAATGGAGATTCCGATGGTGCTGGCGCTGAATATGATGGATGAGGTGCGCGGCAACGGCGGCACCATTGACGTCAATAAGATGTCGCAGGAGCTCGGTATTTCCGTGATTCCGATTTCAGCGATCAAAAATGAGGGCATTGATGAACTGATCGACAGCGCGGTGCGTGCGGCAAGAGAGAAGCGCCGTCCGAAGCGTGTGGATTTCTGTGATGACGGTCCGGTTCACCGCTGTATTCATGCGGTTTCCCATCTGATTGAGGATCATGCGCGCAATGCTTCCATGGCGCGGCGATTTGCGGCAACGAAGATGATCGAGGGCGATTCTGACATTATTGAGCGGCTCGCCATCGATCAAAACGAGCTGGAGCTGCTCGAACACAGCATTGTGCAGATGGAGGAGGAGGGCGGCCTCGACCGTAATGCCGCGATTGCCTCCATGCGTTATGACTACATTGAAAAGCTCTGCGAAAAAACGGTCGTCAAGAGCCGTGAGAGCAAAGAGCATATCCGTTCTGTCCGCATTGATCGGGTCTTGACAAACAAATATGCGGCGCTGCCGATCTTTGTCGGCATTATGCTGCTGATCTTCTGGCTGACCTTTGATGTAGTAGGTGCTTTCTTGCAGGATCTGCTTGCTTTGGGCATCGATCGGCTTTCGGAGGTCGTGGATCGGGGCTTGAGCGCCTACGGCTTGAATCCCGTGGTACATAGTCTCATTATCAAAGGCATTTTCGCGGGTGTGGGAAGCGTGGTCAGCTTCCTGCCCATTATTGTTGTGATGTTCTTTTTCCTCTCCATTCTGGAGGATACGGGCTATATGGCGCGTGTCGCGTTCGTGATGGATAAGCTGCTGCGTAAGATCGGCCTGTCCGGACGCAGCTTTGTGCCGATGCTGATCGGCTTTGGCTGCACGGTTCCGGCGGTTATGGCAACGCGGACGCTGCCGTCCTCGCGTGACCGCAGATTGACAATTCTTCTGACACCTTTTATGAGCTGCTCAGCAAAAATTCCGATTTATGCGGTGTTTTCCGCGGCGTTCTTTCCGCGCTATGCCGCGCTGACCATGGGACTTCTGTATTTCGGTGGAATGGTGGTCGGCGTTTTGGTATCGCTCCTGCTGAAAAAAACGCTGTTCCGCGGCAAACCCGTGCCGTTTGTGATGGAGCTTCCGAATTATCGGATGCCGTCTGCCAAGAGTGTGGCAATGCTGCTGTGGGATAAGGCGAAGGATTTTTTGCAGCGGGCCTTTACCGTGATTTTTGTCGCAACGCTGATTATTTGGTTCCTGCAATCGTTTGATCCGCACCTGAATTTTGTGCAGGACAGCTCACAAAGCCTTCTGGCAGGCATCGGCAAGCTGCTGGCACCGATCTTCCAGCCGCTCGGATTCGGCGATTGGCGCATTACAACGGCGCTTGTCACAGGCTTTACGGCAAAGGAGGCCGTTGTCAGCACGCTCGGCATCCTGACCGGTACCGGCATGGAAAACCTGAGCATGGGTCTTGCAGGACTGTTTACAACGGCTTCCGCCGTCAGCTTCCTTGTCTTTACGCTGCTCTATACGCCGTGTGTTGCGGCGATCGCGGCGATCGGACGGGAACTGGGCGGAAAATGGCGCGGCGCGCTGGTTGCGGTTTTTCAGTGTGTTGTCGCGTGGTTGACCGCAGCGCTGGTCTATCAGGCTGCCTGCCTGATTTTCTGATATGGGCTGGCTTGAGATTGTTCTGCTTTCCCTTGTCGTACTTTGGCTGATCTTTACGGTGATTTGGCTGATTCGCCGAAAGGGAAAGACCTGCTGCGGCGACTGTGAAAAGTGTAAGAGGCATAAACAATAATGCGAATGCGGAGGTTCATTCCTCCGCATTCGCGTTAGTTATTTGCATATTGAGATTTGCTGCAAAACAACGACCGTCAAGCATAGCAAACTCACAAAGTCATTCCATGGGATTATATACCTCTACCCATTCCGGCATATAAATGATATTGACAGAGGCGGTATCACATTCCTTTGGAATGGGAATCAGGCATATTTCGCCGCTGTTTGATCCGGTGGAAGTGAGTGTGCCGCCATAGCAAACATCCAGAGTAATTTGATTGCCTGCAGCCGTCAGGTTTTCGGGTCTCAGATGGATTTTTGTCGCGCCGCAATAACACAAATCTACCAATAACAGGTTGTTATTGTCAAAAAATCGGCTGTCAAAAACAAGTTCGGCGGTTTTATCTCCTTCACATAGTAACTGTGCTTCGGCGTAGCGGTTTCTGTATTGCCTCTCTGTTATATATTCCAATAAAAACCGGTGATGCAGCTCCTTCCATTCATCCTCCAATGACACGAATGCGTGCCAGTCATCTGTGGTTTTCAGTATCTTCCAACCTGCGGCATACCATGCTTTGTTGTCGGCTTCCTGTGTGCGAACAGATGCGTTTGATGTCTTCGTAAAATTCTGAATCTCGAAAATGTCATTATTACCGAATTCGGTAGACAAATCATAATCATATGTGGTGTATTGGATATCATAATTTGGTGCGTACGGAGCCGCTTCTTTTTCACAAGCACTCAAAAGAATTAAGAATGCAACGGTAAGGGATAACATGATAAATCCTTTCGTCCTCATAAAATCGTCCTCCGTCATTTTTTCAAAAGAAACCAATGTATTTGCATATAAATTCCTCGGGAAAATGCGTGTTATGCTTGTGATAATTATAGGATATCAGGCTGGCTGCAAAGTGTCAACAAATATTGCAACAAGATCGAAATTGAGAAGTTTAAAAACGGGAAAAATACTTGGCAAGCACTGCAAATAAAGTAGAAGAGAGAATTAAATGTCAGAGGCCGGAGAGCGATAAAAGCTTTTACAGCTTTTTTAAAAGTGAAGGCTTGCAAAATGCGCCGCAAGGGATGGCGGTCATCCCTTGCGGCGCATTTTTTCAGCCGACCATGGGTTCTAACTCAATTGTGGATTGTGCCGATTGGGGCAGGCAAGACGCAGGAATGCCGGTGTCTACAATCTCCAGACCGGCGGCGAATTTTTCCAGTTCTTCCATATCGGTCACCGTGGAATCCGCGCAGACGTGGATCAGACTTTCATGCGCTTTGTCAAAAAGGAGCAGCACGTTCCAGACCGGCTCGTACGAATAACCGTATATTTCTTCACCGTCCTTTACTGCCGTGACGGTTTTGGAACGATCCTGTGTGAGGAATACCGCTTCCAAATCTCCAATGTTTTCGTGCTTAACAACCGTTATTTCTCCGTTCAGAGTAAAGAACTTATCATGCAGCTCCCGACCATAGTAAGTATGGATGGCCGCTGCCAAATAAGATTTACCGTCCACTGTTACGGTGCTTTCAAGAAGGTAACAGACATTTTCAAGATCAGGCAATTCTGAAATATCCACTCCGTTGCAATCAAAAAAATCCTTGTCCAAATAGCCTATGAAAAGCTCACCGTTCTTGCCCGGAATACTGTCTGCCCGGAAGCCGACAACGGTGCCGTTTCCGGTCACATCAAAATTCAGCGTATGGTTTTCACCCAAAAAATAAAGATCCTCATCGCCTGCAATTTCACTGTCATCGCCTGCCTTTACCACTGCCGGCTCGGTATCTTTGATGACGATTCCGAAATAGGCTGCGGCGGTAACGCCTGCCAGAAGAAGCACGGCTGCCGCTGCAATCAGCACGATCCGCAGCGGACGGCGCCGTTTCATGCCGATCCCGATTTTGCACAGGGTTTTTGCTCGGATGTGTTCGATATCTGCCTCACCGCTGAGATCGATTTCGTTTTCCTCCCATTCGCTCAGCAGTTCCCGTATTTCAAGCCTCACAGACAAAACCTTCTTTCATTAAAATCTCCTTCAGCTTACTTCTGCCGCGTGCCAAGCGGCTTTTGACCGTGTTTGTGTTGCGCCCCAAAGCTTCTGAAATCTGGCTTACGCTTTGATTATAATAATAGTAGCGCAGGAAAATCTCACGATCCTCCGCCTGCAGCGCCGTTAGCGCCTCATGCACGAGACGCGTCCGCTCCTGCTTTTCCAAAAGCCGCTGCGCGTCATCGTCTGCGATAAAGAGGTAATCCTCTTCGTTGGCAGTCAGGAGCGACTGCTTTCGCAAAAAACTTCTTGCGCGGTTGCGTGCGGCAGCGCCGAGCCAGCCGCGGATGTGGTCGGTTTTGAGCCTGTAACGGCTGCGCCACATGGCGGCAAATACGTCTGAGGCAAGCTCCTCGACATCCTCGGGCGTGGAGAACGCGCCAAGCTGATGGCGTACCACGGCGGCAACATATGTACCGTATTGTGAGATTACTTGTTCCAGCGCCTTCTGGTTGTCTTTTTTCAGAAGCAATATGATCTCTCTGTCGTCCATAAGGACCTCCTTCTGTGCGGTTTTGAGAATTCTCGCCTATAAGGACGCGCATTTTTCGCTTCGGTTGCATACCGATTGCATTTTTCCATCGGATGCGAAGGGAGAACCGTGTTATAGTGCCATATTTCTTTGAAAAAAGCAAGAAAAATGCTTGACCTGTTTGACTTCATATGATAAGATAGCTCTACCTGCGAAAATTGGGTTTTATTTTTGCGCCCATTTTTCACCCTCGGACGGCGCCCGGTAGTTTCGGCGTCTGCTAAATTTTTTGATAGCCGAGGGAATGCAGGGAGGCAAAATTAAGGAGGTGCCGAAATGCGAGTTAAGATTACCCTTCGTTGCAATGAGTGCAAACAGAGAAACTACAACACCATGAAAAACAAGAAGAATGACCCCGACCGTCTGGAAATGAAAAAGTATTGCAGGTTCTGCAGAAAGCATACCGTTCATACCGAAACGAAGTAAGCGAAAGGAAGAAAAACAATGGCAGAAGTAAGCAAAAAGCCGAATTTCTTCGTCCGTACCGGCCGCGCAATTTCCAAGTGGTTCCGTGAAATGAAGAGCGAGCTGAAAAAGGTCGTATGGCCGAACGGTAAACAGCTGCTCAACAACACTGTGATCGTTCTCGTTTCGATTCTCATTGTCGGAATCATCGTTTGCCTGTTCGACTTCCTTGCCGGTCAAGGCATGGGTCTGCTGGGCAACCTCTTCAGATAATCGGTATGGCAGAAGCAGCGAAATGGTATGTTGTGCATACCTATTCCGGTTATGAAAACACCGTAAAGGCTACCATCGAAAAAACGGTGGAAACCAGACAACTGCAGGACATCATCCATCAGGTCTCCATCCCGATGGAAACCGTCACCGAAATCACTGATAACGGTCCGAAAACCTACGACCGCAAGCTCTTCCCCGGTTACGTCTTGGTGAAGATGGTGATGACCGATGAAGCATGGTATATCATTAAAAATGTCCGCGGTGTTACAGGCTTCATCTCTGCCGGCAGCAATAAGCCCGTCCCCCTGACGGAGGATGAGATTTATTCTCTCGGCGTTGAGAAGCGTGAAATCGTTGTCGGCTATGATGTCGGCGATACCGTCACCGTGATTGACGGTCCGCTGAGCGGCTTCAACGGCGAAGTCGAGATGCTGGACATCGAAAAGAATAAGGTTCGCGTGACCGTTTCCATGTTCGGTCGCGAAACACCGGTCGAGCTGGAGCTCGATCAGGTGGAGGTTGTTTCCGAATAATCATTCGGTGACAAACGTGGGAGGGGAGCTTCCCCGCCAAAAATACGCGCAAGCGTATCACCACATTTTTATTTGGAGGTGCTTATCATGGCACAGAAAGTTACTGGTTATATCAAACTTCAGATTCCGGCCGCTAAGGCGACCGCTTCGCCCCCTGTCGGCCCGGCTCTCGGCCAGCATGGCGTCAACATTGCACAGTTCATTAAGGAATTCAACGATCGCACCAAGGATCAGGCCGGCTTCAAGATTCCGGTTGTTATCACCGTTTATGCCGATCGCAGCTTCTCCTTCATCACCAAGACCCCCCCGACCCCGACCCTCATTTTGAAGGCCGCCGGTTTGGACAAGGGCTCCGGCGTTCCCAACAAGGACAAAGTCGGCACGATCACTCAGGCACAGGTTCGTGAGATCGCTGAAAGAAAAATGCCCGATCTTACCGCTTCCACCATCGAAGCCGCTATGAGCATGGTTGCAGGCACCTGCCGCTCCATGGGCATCACTGTCGTTGACTAATTTGCTGCCGAGGCATTCAGCCTCAATATGTGGGAGGATTTTCATTTCCGCATTTACCACTTTAAGGAGGATAT
>JAEDKB010000019.1 GCA_016296045.1 Oscillospiraceae bacterium | reverse complement strand
TGCAAGCACTCTTACTTTTCCAAATAGTTCATCAGCATCTGTGCAATTTCGGCGCGGGTTGCGTTTCCTTGCGGTCGGAGGCAGAGTGCTCCGTCATCCAAACTGCCGTTGATAACGTCCTCATTGACCGCCCAGTTCATAGCTTCCTTTGCATAATCCGAAATCAGGCCGCTGTCCGGGAAAGCAGACAGCTTTTCCTGTTCGGCAGGGGCAGCTTCGGCATAGCGGTAGAGAATCGCTGCAAGCTGCTCTCTGGTCACCGGTTTTTCCGGACTGAAGGTCGTGCGCGTTGTGCCGTTAACAATGCCATTTTCGTAAGCCCACGTCACCGCATCGAGATACCAGTCATCCCGCAGATCAGTGAATGGATGCTTTGCCGTAGTATCCGGCATGCCGGCAGCGCGGTAGAGCGCGGTCACAAGCATAGCGCGGGTCATGGTGGCATTCGGCTCAAACGCTGTTTGCTGCATTCCTTTCATATATCCGTGGGTCACCACAAAGTCAATCGCCTTATGATACCACTGCCTTCTGTCAACATCGGTGAGCGCCTTGGACGGGCAGTTGTCCGAATTGGCGGGAATCGTCTCGGTGTAGCTGTCGCCGCAAAGCGTGCAGCAATAGGTCACATAACCGTCTGCAAAGCAAGTGGCGTCAACGATTTCCTCCGCCCGATATTCATGGGTGTGAGGGCGCACTGCATAGAACGTAACGGTGCTTGGCTCGCTTCCCATACAGAAGCCGCCGTCGGCATAGCGCAGATACCGGCCGTTGTTTTTCAGATAGAAGCCGTCGTCGCGGCGTTCGGGCACCCACTGACTGTCACCGGCTCCGCCGGACAGCGTCAATATGCCGTCCTTGCCGCAAAGATAGCCGCTGTCGGAAGCAAATCGATAAACCGTTCCGTCGGTTTCCACGGTGAGCAGAGCCGTTTCCGCCGTCTTGACGCTGATGCTGATGGAATTGTTTACGGTGGCGGCAGTAGCTTCCAGTCCGCTTCCCGATGCGCGGAGCGAGAGCGCTGCCCGCGCTTCGTCATAGTATATCACAACCTGTTTGCCGTTGTCAGGTGAAGCGGTCAACGTGGCAGAAGTCATAGCGTCCAACGGCGGGTCAGTGGGCTGTGTCCGTGTAGGAGCAGGCGCTGCACCTGTGATACCGGTCAGCAGGGAAAGCACCATCGTCACCGCCAGAATCAGCATCAAGATGGATTTGCAATTTTTCATTCGTTTCACTCCTTCTCTTTGTCGCAATGACCAGCCAATCATTTTCACAACATCGTTAAGGAACCTCTGAATCAATCCGCTGTGAGCCGCAGATGATTGATTCAGGGGTTCCAAAATTTATTTTGTTTGTTCCAGACGTTTTTTCAGTTCCAAAGCCGTCGTCTCATATCCCTTTTCCATATACGGATATGACACACGGTCAGAATCTTTTGCGCCGAGTAAGTCTGCAATACAGCGCAGCATTGCGGGATTCTTCACAAGGATCGGGCCGGTCAGATGCGTTCCGAAACAATTTCCTGCCCGAAAGCCTTCCGCGCCTTTATCTTCTTCGTTGCCGAAGCCCATGATAACAGAGCAAAACGGCTGCTCAACCTTGGTCGTTATGCTGCATTTGTTCATAAAACCAACAAGCAAGTCGTCAAACAGTTCGGTTTTCGCAAGGCAATCTCCGGTAATTCGGCGCTTTGTTTCAACCGTTTCAAAGTCCAACAGATGCAGCCCGTCATATTCCCTGCCGTCTGCATCGGTAATCTTTGCGCCCAGCATTTCAAAGCTGTTTCCGGTAAAGAGCATGACTTTGCTTTCATCCATCGCATTTTTCAGTGCATCACGATAGAATACCAACTGGGAAAGCGCCAGCTTCTGCCTGCGCTCCGTTCCGGCGCCCATAAAATAAAAATCATACCCGGAAATATCTTTTTTCTCATACAGAGAAAGTGTGTCGATTTGGACACTGTGTCCGAGGTCTGTCAAAAAACGGGCAAGCAGCGAAACATTCGCATATTCGCCGTAGAGGTTCATCACATCGTCATAAAGGTGTAAAAGCTTTCGTTCCATAGCACTCACCTTTCCGTCGTATTGGACATGAATTTTGCCTGATCGGAGAAGCAGGTCACGGCATAAAGCTGCTCATCACCGTTTGCGCGAATCGCTGCACAGGCCGCGTCGATATCCTCAAACACTTTGATTTTTTCCGGCGGCACATCCGTAAAGGAAAAACGCATGGCAAGGTCGTTGCAGTATTTACCGCAGAGGTAGATATTCTGCACAAGCTCATGATTGAGCTGTTCGAAATTGATATCCCACAGCCACGAAGTTTCGCTTGTGAAGTATTTACGGCTGACCGCATCTACAATAACAACGATGCTGCAAGGCTTTCCGGCAGCAAGTGCAAATTTGAAGGACATATCATAGGAAATGGAATTTTCATGCTTGGAAATCAGGAAAATGCCCTGATGATTCCCAAGCATAAATTCCTGATAGCGTCCGTTTTTCAGAATATAATTGCTGACACGATTTGAGATTTCTTTGCCGGAAATGCCGATCAGAGAACAGACGGCGTAAGCAGCAAGGATGTTATAAATATTATAAATGCTCTTGAAGGCAAGCTTGATTTCATCCGTACCATTGATCGTAATGCGGCTTTCGTCCAAGTTTACATCCGTTACCGTAAAGTCCGTGTCATGGCGGGCAAAATCGCAGCTCGTGCAGCGATACTTTCCGACATGGTTGAAATGGTAATAATCATAAACCATTGGTTTTCCGCAAGCCGGACAATACAAGCCGTCGTTATACGCACCGATAAATTCTTTTGTATCAATCGAAGAATGATCCAGTCCGAACCAAAGCACATTTTCGCGTCCCTGACCGAACAGGGAAACCATGGGATCGTCCGCGTTCAGGATCAGCACGGTATCGTCAAAGACGCTTTCCTTGATCGCGTCAAAAACCCATTGCGGATGACCGTTTCTCGTGAGCTGATCGCGGTAGAGGTTCGTAATCACATAATGGGTTGGGTGGAACCAGCGGAAGGTATATTTTGTATACCGCTCGTCCGATTCGATCAAAAGGACATCCTGCTTCATTTTTCCCGACCATGTGCAGGAATTCAGGATCATTGTTGTAACGCCCTCAATCTGATTGGAGCCCTCTGCATTGTAGGCAACGGTTTTTCCGTTTGCTTCCAGAACCGCGGCAATCATTTCCACCGTCGATGTTTTTCCGTTGCTGCCGGTTACGGCAACAATCATATTCGGTTTTTCAATACGGCTTAAAATGTCGGGGCAGACCTTCAACGCGAACTTGCCGGGCATACTGGTACCCTTTCCAATCAGTCGGCCGATAATTCGAACGATTCTGCAAATAAAGATTGCAAGGAATTTTCTCATGTATCTTCTCCTTTTTTGTGCGGGTAAAGCGCAACTTTGAAATTATAACACAAAACCGCGCATTAAGCAAGCATATTCAAAAAATCCTGCTCGCTCAAGACCGGAATTCCCAGCTCATTTGCCTTTTTCAGTTTGCTTCCGGCATTTTCCCCCGCAACCACATAGGTTGTCTTTTTGGAAACGGAACCGGACGCTTTTCCTCCACAGGCCTCGATCTTTTCGGTTGCTTCATCGCGGGTAAACAAGGACAGAGCGCCGGTCAGAACAAAGGTCATTCCCTCGAAGCGGTTATCCTCCTGTGTGATGGTGCTTTCGAAATTCACCCCTGCCTCACGCAAACGGGAAATCATGTGCTGCGACTGCGCGCTTGCAAACCATGCTACGATGCTTTTTGCTGTGATCGCACCGATATCCCGAATCTGCGTCAGCGACTGGGCATCCGCTTGCATGAGCGCATCCAGCGTCCCGAATTTTTTTGCAAGCACCTTCGCCGCTTTCTCGCCGACCTGGCGGATGCCAAGTGCGTAAATCAAGCGGCTTAAGTCATTTTTCTTGCTGTTTTCAATGGCATCGAGGAGCTTTTTGGCCGCCTTTTCGCCGTTTTTCCAAAGTGTTTTCAGATCGTCAAGCTGTAAATAGTAAATATCTGCCGGAGAGGAGATGTGTCCGAGGGAAATGAGCTGCTCAACAATGGCGTCGCCCAAGCCTTCAATATCCATTGCGTTTCTGGAAACGAAATGTGCAATATTCCGGCTGAGCTGCGCCGGACACTCCACTCCCGTGCAGCGCATTGCCGCGCCGTCCTCATCGCGCTGTACCGGAGCGCCGCAAACCGGACATGTCAGCGGCAAGTGATACGGTACGGCATTTTGGCTGCGCTTTGAGAGCACAACACCGAGAATTTCGGGTATGATCTCCCCTGCTTTACGGATTTTTACCGTGTCGCCGATACGGATATCCTTTTCGGAAATAAAATCCTGATTATGGAGCGTCGCATTTGTTACCGTTGTTCCCGCAAGACGGACGGCAGAAACCACCGCCTTCGGTGTCAGAACGCCTGTCCTTCCGACCTGAACGACAATATCCTGCAATACCGTTTCTTTCACTTCCGGCGGGTATTTAAAGGCACATGCCCAGCGCGGGAATTTCGCTGTGCTTCCCAGCACGGTTCGGTCACTTAAATTGTTCAGCTTCACGACCGCGCCGTCAATATCATAGGGGAATTCATATCGGTTTTCGCCGATAGAACGAATGACATCGATCGCTTCCGAAACCGTTTTGCAGAGTGTGTAAGGAACTACTTTGAATTTGTGCTCTTTTAAATAATCAAGCGTTTCCCCATGTGTCTGAAACGAAACGCCCTCGGCAAGCTGTAGATTAAAAATCAAAATGTCCAGCTTGCGCTCTGCTGCAATGGTTGGATCCAACTGCCGGAGGCTGCCCGCTGCCGCGTTGCGCGGATTTGCAAAAAGCGACTGTCCTTTTTCTTCTCTCGCCGCATTGAGCTGCTCAAAGACTGCTCTTGACATAAACACTTCACCGCGAACAATCAGCCGATGCGGTGCGTTTTCCAAATGCATCGGAATGGAGCGAATGGTTTTCAGGTTTTCTGTCACATCCTCACCGATTAGCCCGTCACCACGGGTGGCGCCGCGCACAAATTCGCCGTCGATATACTCCAGCGCTACGGACAGCCCGTCGATCTTCGGCTCAACAGAGTAAACGGCATCGGAAACGCTTTGGCGCAGCCTTTCGTCAAACTCGCGAACCTCGTCCTCTGAAAAAACATCCTGAAGGCTTTCCAGCGGAACCTCGTGGGCATACTTCTCAAATCGACTGAGTGCCTCGCCTCCGACACGCTTTGTCGGCGAAAGCGGAGAAGCATACTGTGGGTACTGCGCCTCCAGTTCCTCCAGACGGCGCAGCAGCCGGTCATACTCAAAATCCGCCATCGTCGGCGCGTCGAGCACATAATATTTATGATTTGCGTCCTCCAGAAGCTTTGTAAGCTGTTGGATCTCTTGTTTCGGATTCATGGCAGTTCCTCCATGCCAAAGTATGTTGTCGGTACGGTACCGACGATCACAGTTTCTGCGGCAACGACGGACGAATCAACAGAAACATCATACGTCCCCGTCCACGACATCACCGTCACTGTTACCGAAATATCGATGGAAATGCTGTGCAAGGTCTGATTGATTCCTGCGTCGGAAAAAGAATTGTGAAAAAGCGCATCCGAGCTTCTGACCGCCATAATCTGCACCGGTATTTCCGGCCCCTTTCCGGAAAACAGCTCCGGCAGGACAATCGAGCCGATCGGAATGCTAAGCTGTTCCAAAGAAAGGCTTTCCAAACGGGTATCGATCTGCTCCAGAACACCGGTTTTCAGACGGTTCAATTCGGCAATATTCGTGCGGATTGCGCTCACCGTTCCCGCTGCATTCTTTTCAACCGTAACCATTTTGTTGTAATCAAAGTCGCCGGCAGCGATTCGGTCTGCAATCGCTGCATTGATCGCATCCGAAGCCTGATTTCCCACCTGTGTGCGGATCATCTGCTCTGTCATCGGCGCAATCGCAATACGAATTGCCATCGTGATCCCGACAATGATAATCAGCCCGACTGCAAATATCAAGCGGAAACGGTTTCTTTGTGCCAGTGTCATAGATACCACCCCGTATATTCCTATGCGGAGCCGTACATGAAATTACAGTTTTTTCATTCGATTGCCGGCATAGCTTGCCATCAGGCGCTTCGTTCCCACCTGATCAAAGGCGATCTCCAGCATGGTATCGTTTCCCATTTTCAATGCAGAAAGCACCATGCCGTTTCCAAATACGTCATGCTTTACCATATCTCCCTTGCCGAATTCGGGAATCGCCGCTTTTTTCTTAACGGAAGTAAAGGAGTCCAGCCTTGTGTGCGGCGAAGTCTGCCTTGGCTTGGAATAGGAAGAATACTCCAGCGCTTTCGGGATTGCCGCCGATTTTTGGATCAGGAGCTCCTCCGGTATCTCATTGAGGAAACGCGAAGGACGGTTCATCGACGTATGTCCGTAGAGCATACGTTGTCTGGCGCTTGTTATGGTCAAGCGCTGCTTGGCGCGTGTAATCGCAACATAGCAAAGACGGCGTTCCTCCTCCATCTCCTCACGGTCTCCGATCGTGCGCATTCCGGGGAAAAGACCTTCTTCAGCGCCGACAATGTACACATTCGGAAATTCCAATCCCTTTGCCGAATGCATGGTCATCATTACCACCGCATCGGCATCCTTATCATACTGTTCAATATCCGTATACAGCGCGATTTCCTCCAGGAAGCCGCGCAAAGACGGTTCCTCCGTATTCTCCATATAGGTCAGAATCGAGGATTTCAGTTCGCGCACGTTTTCCAACCGTGTGCGGTTCTCCAGATCGTCCTTCTGTTCGAGCATGGCAACATAGCCTGTCCGATTCAAAAGCTCTTCATAAAAATCGGGCAGTGAAAGCGTTTCAAGCAGCTCTGCACACTCTTCAATCATTACGGTAAACGCCATAAGTTTCTGCGCAGAGCGCTCCAGCGCGGGATAGTTATAAGGATCGCTGATGACATTATAAAGCGGCATATCGGATGCCGTGCAGAGACGCTCGATCGTTTCAACGGTTTTCGCGCCGATTCCACGGGGTGGCTGATTGATAATCCGTTTTAAACGCAGGTCATCACTGCGGTTGTTGATGACACACAGATAGGCAAGCATATCCTTGACCTCTGCCCGATCAAAGAAGCGTGTTCCGCCGATAATACGGTAACGAAGTCCCGTTCGTTTGAACGCATATTCCAATGCGTTTGACTGTGCGTTTGTTCGGTAAAGGATTGCAAAATCTTTGAGGTTTCTGCCCTTTGATTCTGAAAGGATGTTATTTGCGACGAAGCTTGCCTCGTCACTTTCATTCATTGCTTCATAGTGGAGGATTTTTTCGCCTCCGCCGTTTTGCGTCCAGAGACGCTTTCCTTTTCTTCCGATATTGTTGGAAATCACGGCATTTGCCGCGTCAAGGATGGACTGCGTCGAACGGTAATTCTGTTCCAAACGAATCACCTTTGCGCCATGAAATTGCTTCTCAAAATCAAGAATGTTCTGGATGGTCGCTCCGCGGAAACGATAAATACTCTGATCGTCGTCACCGACAACGCAGATATTTTCGTAACGTCCGGCAAGCAGAGAAGCAAGCAGATATTGCAGATGGTTGGTATCCTGATACTCGTCGATCAGCACATAGCGGAATTTTCTCTGATAGTAGTCGCGTACCTCCTCAAACTGCTGAAGGAGCCGGACGGTTAATAAAATAATATCATCAAAATCAACGGCGTTTGCACCCTTCAGGCGGCGCTGATATTCCTCATAAAACTCGGCAATCCGCTTCAGGCGGTAGTCATCGCCGGCATCCAGCGCAAATTCCTTCGGAGATTTCATTTGATCCTTTGCCTTGGAAATCATTCCGAGGATCTGACGTGCGGGGAACATCTTTTCATCCAGGTTTTTATCCTTCAAAATTTCCTTGATGACTCGTTCGGAATCCGCTGTATCATAAATTGTAAAGCTGCTGTCATAGCCCAGACGATCAATTTCTCTGCGAAGGATCCGGCAGCAGGCGCTGTGAAAGGTCATCGCCCAGACGCCTTCTGCCTGTATGCCGAGCATGGCTGCAAGGCGGTCTTTGAGTTCATTTGCAGCTTTGTTGGTAAACGTGATGGCAATGATCGACCACGGATCAACCGGCTGCAATCGGCACAGCTCCTCTGCCTTCCATGCGTTTTCAGCGTTTGGTGCCGCGGCCTCCGCTTCTAAAAATTCGACATCGTCTTCCGTGATATCATCCGGAATCTCCCCGCTGTCTGAGCCGCTTCCAAAACGGATCAGATTTGCAATGCGGTTAATTAAGACCGTCGTTTTTCCGCTTCCCGCTCCGGCCAGAATCAGCAGCGGCCCCTGTGTTGTCATCACCGCCTCCAACTGGCGCGGATTCATATTGCTGAATTGCTGTTCAATGTATGCTCTACGCGCTTTTTGAAAGCGTAAATTATAATTTGTATTCATAGTCTCTCCTGTTTTATGTTCTTCCAATCTTATATTTTAGTACATTTTTATCAAGAAATAAAGTACAAGATCAAAAACTTTTCTTTTTGCCTCTTAAATCGCCTTTTGGGTTTTTCTTGCATTTTTAAAAATTATTACAATATCAAATAAATTGTTTGTTTAATTTTAAAGAAAAATCTGATATAGTATGAAAAAAAGGGATTTGGTGAAACACTATGTCAATTTCTTCTTCTGCTCCCTGGCTCAAATACTACGGCAGCACTCCGGAGCATATCGATTGTCCTCGCCTGACAATGTACCAGATGATTGCACAGACCGCAAAAAGCGCGCCGGAGCTTCCAGCCTACGAATTCATGAATCGGATTACTACCTATTCCGATTTTTTGCAGCGCATTGATCGTGCTGCCCGTGCGCTTTATGCCCTCGGCATCCGCAAGGGTGATCGCGTGACAATCTGTATGCCAAACACGCCGCAGGCAGTGGACTGCTTTTATGCGCTCAACCGAATCGGCGCGATCTCCAATATGATCCATCCTCTGTCCGCACCGCAGGAGATTCTCTTTTATCTGAATCTGTCAAAAAGCAAGGCCATTTTGACGCTGGATCGTTTTTACAGCAAGGTACACACCGTTGCCGAGAAAGCAGACATCAAACCCATTTTGCTGATTGCGCGGATTTCGGATGAGTTAAGTCCGCTGATGAAAATCGGATATGCGCTGACGGAGGGCAAAAAGGTTCCAAAGCTGCCCAAAGACGGAAGCTACCTTCTTTGGGTGGATGCGCTGAAAGACGCATCCGGCTTTCTTCCCGAAGACGACGGTGTTTATACCGACTGTGCAAGCATCCTGTATTCCGGCGGAACAACCGGAACGACAAAAGGCATCTGCCTTTCCAGCTATAACTTCAATGCACTTGCTCTGCAAACAATTGCCGCCAGTGGTTATCCTTCCATCCGTGGGTGCAGTATGCTCTCCGTGATGCCGGTTTTCCACGGCTTCGGTCTGGGCATTGGGATCCATACCGCTCTGGTCGGCGGCGGACGCTGTATTCTTGTGCCGAAATTCAGCGTCAATGCTTATGCCGATCTGCTCAGGAAAAAACGTCCGAATTTTATTCCCGGCGTTCCGACACTGTTTGAAGCGCTTCTGCGTGCGCCGGGGCTTGAAAAACTGGATATGTCTTTTTTGATGGGTGTTTTCTCCGGCGGCGATACGCTCCATGTTGATTTAAAACACAGAGTCGATGAATTCCTGACCTCGCACGGTGCAAAGGTTCAGATCCGAGAAGGCTACGGAACCACCGAATGTGTGACGGCAAGCTGCCTGACACCCATCGACTATGCAAGAGACGGTTCCATCGGCGTTCCGTTCCCTGACACATATTATAAAATTGTGAAGGTCGGCACCACAGAAGAAGTCAATGCCGGCGAGGAAGGCGAAATCTGCATTTCCGGTCCGACCGTTATGCTCGGTTATTTGGACAATCCGGAAGAAACCGAACATGTGCTCCGCCGCCATGCCGATAACCGCGTATGGCTGCATACAGGTGATTTGGGCATGATGGATGCCGACGGATTCGTCTATTTCCGTCAGCGAATCAAGCGCATGATCATCACCTCCGGTTATAATGTTTATCCCAGTCAGTTGGAAAAAATTATAAATGCTCATGAAAAGGTCTTGCTTTCCTGCGTAATCGGCATAAAGGATCCCTATCGGATGCAGCGCGTGAAAGCATTTGTCGTTTTGCGGCCGGAGTATGAGCCTTCCGATGAAATTCGCGCAGAAATCATGGCGTATTGCCGGGAACGAATCGCGAAATATGCCATGCCATATGAAATAGAATTTCGCAGTGAGCTTCCGAAAACGCTGGTCGGAAAAATTGCTTATCGGGTTCTAGAGGAAGAAGCGGAGCGTGATGAGACATGAAGAAAGAACGGATTTGGGAACTTGACGCACTCAGAGGTCTGTGCATTCTCGGCATGATCGTCATCCATTTTACATTCGACTTATCCTATCTCGGCGGCAAGGATATCAGTATGCCCGCGTGGTTTGAATTCCTCCGAACTTACGGGCACGTTCTGTTTGTTTTAATTTCAGGTATCTGTGTTACATTGGCAAGCCGGAGCTTTAAACGCGGCATCGTCGTCTTTGCGGCAGGACTGCTGGTTTCTTATGTAACACTGTTCCTGGATCTGATTGTTCACATGCCCCATCTTCGTATTTGGTTTGGCATTCTTCATATGCTCGGCGTTTGTATGATGCTGTACCCGATTTTTAAAAAGCTTCCCTATTGGGCGTTGGCATTACTGGGCGCTGCCTTTATCGCGCTTGGATTCTGGTTTCAGACAATCAACCTCTCGTTCGGGTATCTCTTCCCCCTCGGACTGCGTTCCGGCAAAGTGTTTGTCGGAAGCGATTATTTTCCCATATTCCCCGGATTGGGATGGTTCCTGATCGGCGCAGCTTTGGGAAAAACCGTATATCGGAAAAAAACAAGCCTGCTTCCGAAGGTAAAATCAGATATCTTGATCCTTCGAATGCTGCAGTTTGTCGGAAGACATTCTCTGGAATTTTATCTTTTGCACCAGCCGATTCTGTTTTTGATTACCATTCTGTTCGCCTAACTCAAAGCAGCATCAATATGTCTTGTTTTGTGCAAAGCGTCCTTGTTCTGTCAATATTCGCCAAAACAAATTGCATTCTTTTTCTTGTTTTGTGGATATTTACAATTGACTTTTACTCTTTAGCGCGATATAGTAATAAAAACATTTTTAAGCATGCAGGAAGGAGGATGTCTCTATGAAACAGCCGTTTTCTATGAAGAATATGATGAGTCATTGTGCGTCCTCTGTGAACGCCTGCTTTGCTGCGGCCATTTGCCTTATTATGATGGGTGCCATTTCCGTGGTATCCATCATTTTGCTTTTGGGGGTCGTATTTTTCAGCTTGATTATAATTGTACTTCCCCTCCTGTTGCGCAACAAAAGTCGAAAGTGCACGATGGTTGTCAGTAACGCTTAAGCGTATACTTTTCCGGCCACGTCCTTTCGACGGCGGCCGGTTTTTGTATATCATTAGATTTTCGTTTACAAATGAAAGGAGAAAATGAAAAATGAAAAAGCTCGTATCCCTCGTACTCGTACTGGTCATGGTTGCCAGCCTGTTCGTCGCTTGCGCCGGCGATACCAGCGAACCCGCTCAGGCTGACGACAACGGCAATGTCGCTGCCAACGACGCTTCCGAGAACAACGAAAACACCGCCGCTTCCGGCGATGCTCTGAAGATTGGCTTTATCGGCCCCCTGACCGGCGGCGCTGCCGTTTACGGCAATTCTGCTAAGAACGGCGCTCAGATCGCGGTTGACGAGATCAACGCTATGGGCGGTCTTCAGATCGACTTCAACGCTCAGGACGATGAGCACGACGCTGAAAAGTCTGTCAACGCTTACAACAACCTGATGGACTGGGGCATGCAGATTCTTTGCGGCTGCGTTACCACCACTCCTTGTGTTGCCGTTTCCGCTGAGTCCAACTTGGATCGCGTCTTCACCCTGACCCCCTCCGCTTCCTCCCCCGATGTCACCGCTGACAAGGATAACACCTATCAGATCTGCTTCAACGATCCCAACCAGGGCTCCGCTTCCGCTCAGTACATTTCCGAGCACTTTGCAGATGCAAAGGTCGCTATCATCTACAACAACGGCGACGCATACTCCACCGGCATCTACACCACCTTCACTGCTAAGGCACAAGAGCTGGGCATGAACATTGTTTCCGTTTCCACCTGCACCGACGACACCAACGACTTCTCCGTTCAGGTTGCTGACGCAATGAACGCTGAGGCTGACGTTGTCTTCCTGCCCATCTATTACACCCCCGCTTCCCTGATCCTCAACCAGGCAAACTCCGTTAGCTACAAGCCCGTCTTCTTCGGCGTTGACGGCATGGACGGCATCCTGACTCTGGAAGGCTTCGACACCTCTCTGGCTGAAGGCGTTATGCTGCTGACTCCGTTCGCAGCGGATGCGCAGGACGAAGCAACTCAGAACTTTGTCAGCACCTACGTTGAGAAGTACGGCGAAGTTCCCAACCAGTTTGCTGCTGACGCTTATGACTGCATCTACGCTCTCTATCAGGCCTTCACCGCTTCCGGTATGTCTACCTCCGATTCCGCTGCCGACATCTGCGAAGCCATGATTGCTCAGTTCAGCTCCATGACCTTCTCCGGTCTTACCGGCGCCGACATGACTTGGGTTGACGGTCAGGTTGACAAGGCTCCTGCTGCTGTCATAATCAAGGACGGCGTTTACGTCGCTGCCGACTAATATTTCACAAAAACATATGCCCCCTCGTGGATTTTCCTGCGAGGGGGTATCCCTGTAAATTATCGTTCTCTTTTCTGTCCGATCCTGAACCCAATATTCGGGATTTTTCATAGAAACAAACCATAAGGGAGGCTCTAAATGGCTTTTTTATCTAACTTAATCAACGGCCTGAGCCTTGGCAGCATCTATGCAATTATCGCCCTCGGCTATACCATGGTCTACGGCATTGCAAAGATGCTGAACTTTGCTCATGGCGATGTTATCATGATTGGTGCTTACGTTTCCTTTGTAAGTATTTATTCTCTCGGAACACCGCCTCTTCTCGCACTGCTGATTGCAATGTGTGTTTGTACCATCCTCGGTGTCGTAATTGAACGGCTGGCTTACCGTCCTTTGCGTTCCGCCGCATCTCTGGCAGTTCTGATTACCGCCATCGGTGTCAGCTACCTTCTGCAAAATATCGCTCTCCTGCTTTGGACCGCCAACACCAAGGTTTATCCTTCCATCGTGGAATTTGAGCCTCTGCATTTTGGCGGGCTCACCATCACCGGTGAAACCATCGTCAGTATTCTGGCCTGTATTGTGATTATGGTCGGTCTGACACTCTTCACCGGAAAAACCAAGACCGGCAAGGCTATGCGCGCTGTCTCTGAAAACCGTCAGGCTGCGGAGCTGATGGGCATCAGTGTCAACCGCACCATTACCATTACCTTTGCCATCGGTTCTGCACTGGCTGCCGTAGCAGGCGTTCTCTACTGCTCCATGTATCCCGTGCTGATCCCCACCACCGGCTCCATTCCCGGCATCAAAGCCTTTACGGCTGCCGTTCTCGGCGGTATCGGCTCTATCCCCGGCACCTTGGTCGGCGGCTTACTGCTTGGAATTATTGAAATTTTCGGCAAGGCTTATATCAATCAGGAATTGAGCGATGCCATTGTTTTTGCCGTCCTTATCATTATCCTTCTTGTGAAACCCAACGGTCTGATGGGCAAGAAGGTCACCGAGAAAGTCTGAGGTGATGGTCATGCGTTTATGGAAATCAAAAACTTCCCGTCAGAATCTCATTACGCTGGCCTCCGTGATGATTGTATTCTCCGTTTTCTTTGTTTTGAACAATAACGGAGTTCTCAGCCGCAGTCTCAGCGGCCAGTTGATTCCCATTTGTGTCTACATCATCATGGCGCTGTCTCTGAACCTGACCGTCGGTATTCTCGGTGAGCTCAGCTTGGGACACGCAGGCTTTATGAGCGTGGGTGCTTTCTCCGGCGTTATCGCCGTTTCTTTCCTTGGAAACTATATCGGCAACCCCATTTTGCTGATGGTCGTCGCAATCATTATCGGCGGCTTGTTGGCTGCTCTTACCGGCTTCCTCATCGGCATCCCGGTTCTCCGTCTGCGCGGTGACTATCTGGCGATCGTTACCCTGGCTTTCGGTGAAATCATTAAGAACATACTAAACTGCCTGTACATCACCATTGACGATGCCGGCCATCTCCACGCTGCCATGTTTGACAGCAGCTCTCTTCCCGGAAAGTTCATTATCAACGGTCCGCAGGGCGCCAAGATTCCTGCTCGTCTTTCCACGTTTGGTTTGGGCTTTGTGCTTGTGATGATTGTTCTGATTATCATTATGAATTTTGTCCACAGCAAGGAAGGCCGCGCAATCAAAGCCATTCGTGATAATTCCATTGCCGCAGAATCCGTCGGCTTGAACATTACCGCATACAAGATGAAAGCGTTCGTTATCTCTGCCGCTATGGCAGGTATGGCCGGTGTTCTGTTTGCAATGAACTACTCCGCAATCGAAGCAAAGAAGTTCAATTTCAATACTTCCATCAGTGTTCTGGTTATGGTTGTTCTCGGCGGCATGGGCAATCTGCGAGGCTCTATTATTGCCGCAATCATCCTGACCGTTCTGCCTGAGCTGCTGCGCGGCTTTGATGACTACCGCATGCTGATTTATGCGCTTGTACTGATTCTTGTAATGGTTCTCGGCTCAAATGTCCGCTTCCAGCAGTTCAAGATCTCGATTTCAAAAAAGATGAAAGGCATCTTTAAGAGGAAGGAGGCGGCATCGAAATGAGTCAGAGGAATTCCACCAAAATGGTTCCGATTCCCAACGATGTTATCATTCCGGAACGTGACCTTGGAAAAAAGCCGGTTCTTGATATCCGTAATCTGGGTATCGACTTCGGCGGTCTGACTGCGGTTGATGAATTTACGCTTGCCATCGGCAAGACGGAAATTGCCGGATTGATCGGTCCGAACGGTGCCGGCAAAACAACGATTTTCAACCTCCTGACCAACGTCTATCAGCCGACCAGAGGTTCCATTCTTCTGCAAGGCATTGACACAAAGGGCATGACGACCGCACAGGTCAATAAACTGGGTATCGCCCGTACCTTCCAGAACATTCGTCTGTTCGGCAAGATGTCCGTTATTGACAACGTGAAGGTCGGTCTGCATAACAGCATTAAGTGCAGCGCACTTTCTTCTATTCTGCATACCTACGGCTACTATAAAGCGGAAAAGGCCGCACGCAACCGCTGCTTGGAGCTGCTTGACTTTATGGGCATGGCTGATATGGCGCAATATCAGGCCGGTTCCCTTCCCTATGGCGCTCAGCGCCGTCTGGAGATTGTCCGCGCCCTTGCGACAAATCCCGCGATCATCCTTTTGGACGAGCCGGCAGCCGGTATGAACCCGTCGGAAACCGCTGAGCTCATGGATCATATTCGCCGTATCCGCGATGAATTCCAGATTGCCGTTATGTTGATTGAGCATGACATGAATCTGGTTATGGGTGTTTGCGAAGGCATTGCCGTTGTCAACTACGGCAAGATCATTGCAAAGGGCACTCCGGAGCAGATCTGCAACAATCCTGCGGTGATTGAAGCATACCTCGGAAAGAAAGGAGCGGAAAAGAATGCTGCTGAAGGTTGATGATATTCACGTCTATTACGGTGCCATTCACGCCATCAAAGGCATCTCCTTTGAAGTCAACGAGGGTGAAACCGTCGCATTGATCGGTGCAAACGGTGCCGGCAAATCGACCACACTGAAAACCGTTTCCGGTCTGATGCATCCGAAGAGCGGCTCGATCCACTTTCTGGGTGAAAATATTACGCATACTGAGGCTTATAAGCTTGTCGGCCGCGGCCTTGCACACGTTCCCGAAGGACGTCATATTTTCCTGCACATGACCGTTCAGGAAAACCTCGAAATGGGTGCTTACACCAGCAAGGGCAATATTTCCGATGCACTGGATAATGTTTATCAGCATTTTCCCCGTTTGAAGGAACGCCGCAAGCAGATCGGCGGCACGCTCTCCGGCGGCGAACAGCAGATGCTTGCAATGGGCAGAGCAATGATGATCTCCCCGAAGCTTTTGATGCTGGACGAACCGTCTATGGGTCTTGCTCCGATTCTGGTCGAACAGATTTTTGACATCATCCGTGAGCTTCGCAAGGCAGGTACCACAATTCTTTTGGTTGAGCAGAATGCAGGCATGGCGCTGGATATTGCCGACCGTGCCTACGTCATGGAAACCGGAAAGATCACCCTCTCCGGCACCGGCGCAGAGCTTGCGCAAAGCAGCGAGGTCAAAAAAGCATACCTCGGTGGTTAATT
>JAEDKB010000018.1 GCA_016296045.1 Oscillospiraceae bacterium | reverse complement strand
TTTTTCCCACATTTCAAAAAATTAGCGGGAGAAAACCGGGTTTCCTGTGTTTTCTCCCGCTATTTTGCGTTTTAAAAAGGGCTGATTTCAAACGGATAATATGCAGACACGATCCCTGTTATGACAGCGGCTCCGTGATTACGTTGCGCTCTTGCCTGGATTCTTCCATCATGCGCTGAGCATAGTCGTTCGCATAGTCGAAAATAAAGCTTTCGTAGTCAATGTAGACACCAACCTTATTTTCAATTTTTTCCACGATACTCTTAAGCGCATCGGCACCGCCCGATTCCGCGAGCTCCTCTTCTGCGTTTTCCGTCTCATTGCCGGCATCGGGAATATTTTCTGAATCCTCGATTTTTACCGGCTCGCTTTCCGCCGCAGCGGTTTCATCGAGCAAATATGGCTCAAACATATTCGATAAATAGCCGTTGACTGCGGTATACGCCAGAATCAGCACAACTGCCAAAATGCCAACCTTAATCCATACGCTCCACCAATAGCGACCCATATTGCTCACTTCCTCTCAGGGTTTTGTTATCAGACGACGGATCGGAACAAAAGTTCCGGATTATTTTGCGGCTTTATCCTGTGCAATCAGGAGCTTGAGTGCTTCTACCGCAACACGAACTGCGGCGGAGGTATCCTCGCTCATCTTCTGGTCAAGGCCGGCAGCCTCGCGTTCCTGATTCCAGATCACGTGGAAGCAGCTTCCGCAGCGGCAGCCGAGCGCATCCGCTACGACAAACAGAGCCGCAGATTCCATTTCAGAAGCCAGAACGCCAAGACGCTTCCATGCCTCCCATTTTTGCAGGAGCTCATAAGACACAGGCATCTTTGCAGGGCTGTGCTGACCGTAGAAGGCATCCTTGCACTGCACAACGCCCACATGGGTCGTCTTGCCCATGGCCTTTGCAGCATCACGGAGCGCGATGGTGCAGTCAAGATTCGCAACTGCCGGATATTCGATCGGAGCATATTCCATTGAGGTATGTTCAAAACGAATGGCGCCGGTCGCAACAACGATATCACCGGACTGGACATTCAGATTGATACCGCCGCAGGTGCCGGTACGGATGAAGGTGTCTGCACCGATATTGTGCAGTTCTTCCATTGCAATGGAAGCGGACGGACCGCCGATGCCGGTAGAGCAGACGCTGACCTTCTCGCCAAGCAGTGTGCCGGTATAGATATTATACTCACGGTTCTGAGAGACATGCACGGGATTATCAAAGAGCTGTGCAATGGATTCGCAGCGGCCGGGATCTCCGGGAAGAATACAATAACGACCGACGTCGCCTTCCACGCAGTGAATATGGAACTGTTTTTCAAGCTTTTGCATAACGGAGCACTCCTTCATTTAAATTAGTAATCACATTATACCGCATTTTACATAAAATAGCAATTGCATTTTTTACATTTCCGAAAAGCATTAAAATGATTCGATGGATTCCCTCCGAATTTGAAGCCGCCGCTGTCAGAAAAGTGTGATTTGGCTGGTTTCCGGCAAATCTCCGAACACTCCCGCCAGCTTCAGCTTCTCGATATGCGTCTTGGAAACCTTCGGACAGGCCGCGGCAAACTCTTCGATAGAAACGAACTGTTTGCCCTTTCTTCCCTCGCAGATATCACGCGCCGCCGTATCACCGAGCCCCGAAACAGAAACAAACGGAGGCAGCAGTTTGCCATCGTCAATGATAAATCTGATTGCGTCCGATTTATAAAGATCCATTCCCGCAAAATCAAATCCGCGCAGGTAAAACTCATAGCAGACTTCCAGCGTTGTCAGTAAATCATCATCCTTCGCGCTGCGATCCGGATTGGACGAGATTGCTTTGATATGCGACTGAACCGTTTCAATGCCGTGCGTCATCATAACCGCATCAAAGCCGTCCTTCTGACTGCGGCGATAGAAATAGGCTGCATAGTAAGCCAGCGGATGGTGAACCTTAAACCACGCAATGCGGAACGCCATCATAACATAAGCCGCCGCGTGCGCCTTCGGGAACAGGTACTTTATTCTCTTGCAGGAGTCGATATACCATTCCGGAACGCCGTGCTGACGCATCTCATCCTCAATGCCCTCCGGCCAAGGTTTTCCCTTATGGATCGCGCCCTTTCTGACCGCTTCCATAAACTTAAACGCACGTTTTTCCGGTATGCCGCACTTGATCAGATACAGCATAATGTCATCACGGCAGCCGATTGCCTGATTGACGGTGGCCGTACCGCTCAGAATCAAGTCCTTTGCATTGCCGAGCCAAACATCCGTTCCGTGGGAGAAGCCGGACAAACGGATCAGCGTATCAAACTGCTTTGGTTTCGTATCCATCAGCATGCCCCGTGTAAAGGCGGTTCCGAACTCCGGAATGCCGACCGTTCCGACATCTGTCAAAATCGGATCATGCTCATAGCCAAGCACCTTACTGGAGGTAAAGATCGACATGGTGTCTTTATCGTCCAGCGGGATCGTTTTGGCATCAACACCCGTGAGATCCTCCATCATGCGAATCATCGTCGGATCATCATGCCCCAGCATATCCAGCTTCAGGAGGTTTTCCTCCATGGAATGGTATTCAAAATGGGTCGTGATGATGTCTGTGTGAACATCGTCGGCAGGATGCTGTACCGGGCAGAAATCCCAGATTTCATTCTCCTGCGGAATAACGACCAGACCGCCGGGATGCTGTCCGGTGGTGCGGCGGACATCCACACATCCTGCGGCCAAACGGTTTTCCTCCGCCTTAGAGACGGTCATTTCCCGTTCCGACAAGTATTTTTTCACATAGCCATATGCCGTTTTTTCCGCAACCGTTCCGATTGTTCCCGCACGGAACACATGACTTGCGCCGAACATATCCACACAGTACTGATGCGCCTTGGCCTGATATTCGCCGGAAAAGTTCAGGTCGATATCGGGCACCTTGTCGCCGCCGAAGCCGAGGAAGGTTTCAAACGGGATATTAAAGCCGTCCTTTTCAAGCTTTTCGCCGCATTCCGGGCAGAGCGCATCCGGTAGATCGGCGCCGCAGTTTATGCCGTCCGGCACATCAAAGGTGCAATACTTGCATTTTGGACACCGATAATGCGCCGGCAGAGAATTGACCTCCGTAATACCCGACAAAAACGCGACCAACGACGAGCCGACAGAGCCTCGGGAGCCGACCAGATATCCGTTTTCCAGCGAATTCTGCACAAGCTTCTGGGCAGACATATAGATCACATCGTAATGGCAGGTAATGATATCGTTCAGCTCGGTATCCACACGTTTTTGAATGATTTCGGGCGGATTCTCGCCATAGAGTCTGTGGAGCTTGCCGTAAACAAGACTTTTCAGATCCTCCACAGAGTTTTCGATCTTCGGCGCAAACAAATTATGCGGCACGGGTCGGATCACATCACACATATCGGCAATATGATTCGGATTGGTCACGACAACCTCAAAGGCTTTTTCCGCGCCGAGATAAGCAAATTCCTCCAGCATTTCGTCTGTTGTCCGGAAATAAAGCGGGTTCGGACGGTCGCAATCAGAAAAGCCCTTGCTCGCAAGCAGAATTCTCCGATAAATTTCATCCTCAGGATTCAGGAAATGGACATCGCCTGTCGCGCAGACAGGTTTGCCCAGCTCCTCGCCAAGCCGGACGATCGTGCGGTTGAAGTCCCGAAGCTGTTCTTCGCTCTCCGCCGTTCCGTCCTCCAGCATAAATCTGTTATTGCTCAGCGGCTGAATTTCAAGGAAATCGTAGAAAGATGCGATCCGCTTCAGCTCGGCAAAGCTTTTGTGTGCGATGACTGCCTGAAACAGTTCACCCGCTTCGCAGGCAGAGCCGATAATCAGCCCCTCCCGATAACGAAGCAATTCCGATTTCGGCATTCTCGGATTACGCTTGAAGAATTTCAGATGCGCGTCGGAAATGATATGATAAAGGTTTCTCAAGCCCGTCTGATTCTTTGCAAACACCAGAATATGACGCGCACGGCGGTCTGTAATGTGGCTGCCGGAGCGCAGAGATACCATATCTTCATTGATGGACTGAATATCGGCAATTCCCCGCTGCTCCAGCATATCCGCAAAACGCAGATAGAGATATCCGCAGGTCAGTGCATCGTCGGAAGCACGGTGATGGTTAAATTCCGGCAGACTGAGCGCATCCGCGACAAGATTCAGCTTGTGCTTGGAAAGCTGCGGCATCAAATTCTGCGACAGAATCAAAGTGTCAATATAGGTCGGCGCAAACGGCAGCTTCAGCCGTTCACAGGCAGCGGTTAAGAAGCCGACATCAAAATCGGCATTGTGCGCCACCAACGGGCGATCCCCGCAAAAACGCAGAAAATCAGGCAGCGCTTCGGAAATATCCGGTGCGCCCTCCAGCATGGCGTCTGTAATACCCGTCAGCTCCGTGATTTTCGGATCCAGATGACGTTTCGGGTCAACAAAGGTCTGGAAGGTATCCACAACCTCACCGTCGCGCAGAATCACCGCGCCGATTTCCGTAATCACATCCTCCGCCGCAGACAGGCCGGTCGTCTCCAGATCAAAGGCAACGAACTCCCCCTTGAGCGGCATATTTGCTCCGCCGTGTACGGCAATTCTGTCATCTACATCATTGACATAGTAGCCCTCGCAACCGTAGAGAATTTTGATGTTCTGATCAGTACCGGCAACCTTGTTTTTGCTTGCGGCCAGCGCCGCGGGAAAAGAGGAGGCAACACCGTGATCGGTAATGGCAATTGCCTTATGTCCCCACCGCGCCGCAGTTGCAATCGCCTCTCCGGTCTTCGTCAGCGCATCCATCATCGACATCGTTGTATGCAAATGCAGCTCAACACGTTTGTGTTCGGCGGTATCCTCGCGCTGCGGTGCGTCGATTTTCATAATCGCAATGGGACGAAGCACCTGTTCTCTGGTGTAGTCATCAAAATCGATTTTACCCAGAACACGGAGCCACATACCCGGCTTATTCACCGCCTGGGTAATGGGCTTTCCGGTCTCATCCTTGAAATAGTTGTTGATGCGGATGGAGCCGGTGAAGTCGGTCATATCAAAGGATACGATCGTAGCGGCACGTTTATTAATGTCCCGATGGTCCACGGCAAAAACCTTGCCCTCCACAACCACACGTTCATTCTGACGATCCAGCGAAATATCCTTCATCTCGCATTTTTCGCCGCGGAAGGGCTTGCCGTAAATCATGTCGGGAGCCGTGTTCTTTGCGGCCGGAGCCGAAGCCGAAGCAGGCACAGCAGGAATGGACTGCATTGCTTCCTTTCGCATCTGCTTTGTCTGCGCAAACAGTTCCTCCTCGCCCAGCTCATTGCCGCAAATCACGGATATTTTCGTTTGGATTCCGAACCGGTCAAATAGAAACCGTTCCACCAGATTCAAATACGGAAGCAGCCCGTCCTTTCCGTTTGCTCGCAAAAAAATTCGGCTTTCTCCCTCTGCAAGCTCCCATTGAGCGCCTGCCAGAGTGGCAGCCGCCGGAGAATACGCCGAAATCAGAATCCGATTCAAATCCTCCGTCTGACAATCCGCCAGCTTTTCCGGCGGAAATTTCGGGAAAATCCGCACACTTTGTAAACCGTAAATATCGCGCAGCGCACCTTCTGTCTTCTCGATCCACTCTGCCGAAAGATAGTCCTGAAATTGTAAATTCAGCTTGAGCGACCGGTTCTCGCGGTCAATTTCAGCATGACAAACCGCCGCCTGCCCTAATGCGGCACGCAGCGGTCCTTCCGGTTCATATTCAAAAAACATTTCCAAAAACGGGAATGTGCTTTCCATTTCTTTCTCCTAAATTTTTTCTATGTAACGCAGAAGCGCGGGCAGAAGCTCCCGATACGGAAGCTTTTCGCGCAGCTCGCCCTTGACAAAAATCACGCCGCAGCCATCCCCGCCGGCAATGCCGATATCAGCCTCTCTTGCCTCGCCGGGGCCATTGACGATACAGCCCATGACGGCAACGGTGATATTTTTTTCACAGTCCTGCAGCGCTTCCTCAACGCGATTGGCAAGGCCGATCAGATCAATTTTTGTTCTGCCGCAGGTCGGGCAGGAAATGAGATTCACACCGTTCTTCCGCAGTCCTGCGGCTTTTAAAATGGCTTTTGCCGCAATGACTTCACGAACCGGATCGGCTGTGAGAGACACACGGATCGTATCGCCGATGCCCATGCACAGCAGTCCGCCGATCCCCATAGCCGACTTGATCGTACCCATATACTCCGTGCCGGTTTCCGTCACGCCGACGTGAAGCGGATAGTCCGATTTTTCGTGCATCAGGCGATAGGCCTGCATCATCAGAGGCACATTGCTGGATTTCATGGAAACACAGATGTCGTAAAATCCGAATTTTTCCAACAGTGCAATGTGCGAAAATGCACTCTCAACCAGTGCCTCCGGTGTCGGGTGTCCGTATTTTTTTAACAGATTTTTGTCGAGCGAACCGCCGTTGACACCGATGCGGATCGGAATATGATGCATTTTGCAGCAGTCCACAACCGCCTTTACACGATTCTCTCCACCGATATTCCCGGGATTGATGCGAATTTTGGACGCTCCGCCCTCTGCCGCGGCGATTGCCAGCTTATAATCAAAATGAATATCCGCAACCAGTGGAAGCGGTGATTTTTCTGCGATTTTTCCAAAGCTCTCTGCCGCCTCCATATCGAGCACAGACAGCCGAACGATCTCACAGCCCGCATTCTTGAGCGCTGTAATCTGTTCCAAACAGCCCTCAACGTCCGTATTGGGTCGATTGAGCATGGATTGGATAGAAACGGGAGCACCGCCGCCGATCTGAACACCGCCAACAGTAATCTTTCTTGTCATTTCAGCCTCCGAAAAATTGAAATACATCCTTTACCGTAATAAATGCCATAAACAGCAGCAGCAAAACCATAAATGCGCCGTGCAGATAGCCCTCGTACTTCGGATTGATCTTGCGGCGAAGAATCTTCTCCGCAACCGCCGTAACAAGCAGGCAAACCGCTCGTCCGCCGTCAAGTGCAGGAATCGGCAGCAAATTCACAATTGCTAAATTCACCGCAATCATGGCAAAAATATAAAGCACATTTAAGACGCCAAGGCGCACCGTTTCAGACTGCGCAGCCACCTGTGTTACTGTATCCACAATGCCCACGGGGCCGGACAAATCCTTTACACCGGCATCTCCCGCCACAATCATCTTTACAGAAATTCGAATCTGATTTGCATAGTCCAAAAACTGATTCCAAGTGTAATCCAGCACGGAGCCCACCGTCTTTTCCCGGTATTCCAATTGAAACCCATACCGGTAGTCCCCGTTGTAGTCCAGCTTTTTCATCTCAAAATTGTTCAGCTCGACTTTTTCACCGTCACGAATCACCACGATGTCATATACGTTATCCTTGCTCAGAATATCGGTCATGATATAAAAATCATTGAGCACATAGATTCGCTCACCATCAATGGAATAGAAACGGTCTCCTACCTGCAAACCCTCCTCGGACTGATAAGGGCAGGTCGGCTCAAAGCCGGTAATCTGGGTGTCAGGTATGGCATCAAAGCGCACCGCTACGAAAATCAGAGTCAGCAGCAGACCGATGAGCAGATTCATAACACTGCCGGCAATCAAAATCAGGAAGCGTTTCCATACCTTTGCATTGGTAAATGCGCGGGGATTTTCGCTGCTGCTGTCCTCTCCCTCCATGGCGCAATAACCACCGATGGGGATGCAGCGAAGCGAATAAAGCGTTTCTCCGATCTGCTTTTTCCAGATCGCAGGTCCCATAAAGAGCGAGAACTCATTTACCTGCACGCCAAATAGCTTGGCGGTGATGAAATGTCCGAACTCATGGACAAGAATCAAAACGCCAAAAAGCAATATCGCAAGAACGATATAAAATACTATCAACCCTTACACCTCACGATAACTGTTCCACAAATTTTCTGGCAAGCGCATCGGCTTGCAGAATTTCATTCAAATCAGGGGACTGAACAAACGGCACGGCGTCCATTGCACCGCGTACCAGCCCGGGAATATCATAAAATCCGATTTCATCCTTTAAATACTTTGCAACAGCCGCCTCATTGGCACCGTTGAGCACAGCGCAGCAGTTGCCTCCGCGACCGGCTGCCTCCTTCGCAAGTGCTAAACACGGGAACGCCGTTTCGTCCGGAGCGCAGAAGGTTAATTCGCCGCAGGAGAGCAAATCCAGCGGCGGCGCGGGATTTTCCGCACGATACGGATAGGTCATTGCCAGACGGATGGGAATTCGCATATCCGGAACGCCAAGCTGCGCCATGACCGCACCGTCACGAAACTCCACCAAAGAATGTACGATGCTTTGACGGTGAATCACAACATCGACCTTTGAAAGCGGCAGGTCATACAGACGCATCGCTTCGATCACTTCAAGTCCCTTATTCATTAGGGTAGCGCAATCGATGGTAATTTTATTCCCCATCTTCCAGTTCGGATGCTTCAATGCATCCGATTTCGTTACGCTTTCCAGCTCTTCCGCTGTCTTCCCGAAAAACGGACCTCCGGAGCAGGTCAGAATCAATCTGCGAATTTCACTGCGTTCCCGACATCCCATCAGGCACTGAAAAATCGCAGAATGTTCGGAATCAACCGGAATGATTTCCGCTCCGTATTCCCGCGCCGCCGCCATTACCAATTCGCCCGCACAGACGAGCGTTTCCTTATTTGCAAGCGCAATCCGCTTTTTTTTGGAAATTGCCGCCAGCGTCGGGCGCAATCCGACCATGCCGACCACCGCAGTCACAACCGTATCCGCCTTTTCATGCTGCGCCGCGGCAATCAGGCCGTCCATACCGGAAAGGACACGGATATTCTCCCCTTCCAGCGCGTTTTTCAGTTCATTCGCCGCCTCTTGTGTCGCCATGACAGCCAGCTCCGGATGAAAAGCGCGGCACTGCTGCGCCATGCGTTCCACATTGGTACCGGCAGTCAGCGCAGCGACCTTGATCTCAGGCATCTGCTCCACGACCTCAAGCGTTTGACGCCCGATCGAGCCGGTTGATCCGAGAATGGATAAGTATTTTGTCATATCATTTCACCGCAAACGGAATCAAAAGAATCAGGATCTCTGCAATCGGGGCACAGATCATTGTACTGTCAAAGCGATCAAGAATACCGCCGTGACCGGGAATCAGATTGCCGTAGTCCTTCATGCCGACCTGCCGTTTTACCACAGAGAGCGTCAGATCGCCCAGCATGGAGCCAAACGCGCCGACAATACCGTAAATTGCCGCATAAAAGTAGTTCACCTGTGTAAAGCCAAAGAATTTATGGAGAATCAGCGTATAGACGATCATGCCGATGATATTGACAATCACACCGCCAATGGCACCTTCTACCGTCTTTTTCGGACTGACCACGGGAGCCAGCTTGTGTTTTCCGATTGCTCTTCCGACAAAGTAGGCACCGGAATCGGCAAGCATGGAGATCAGAAATGCGACCAGAATATAATACTTTCCGCTTTCGCCGCCATCCATGCCGCGCAGCCGCACCAAAGCACCGATCAGAAACGGATAGACTACCGCGCTGAACAGCGCAACGCAGGCGGACGTGAATTTCAGCTTCGTATGCCCTGCAAGAAGCTCACAGAACAGCAGCGAAGCAAACAGGAACAGTCCAATCAGCGCAGAGAGCCAAAGCGTTTGCTCACTGACTGCATTGCACGTGCGAAGCCATGACCACATCACAACCGCGATGGACATAACGGCTGTGTATGCCACAATTCTCTTATGCTTCAAAATGCCGGTACGCCAGAGCATTTCATATGCACCGATCGCACAGGCAAGCGCAAACAATATCGCCGTAGCGATCGGCGGAAGAAGCAAAACGATTACCAACAGCAGCGGCAGCCCTACTGCGGCGGCAAGAATACGAACCAGCATTATTCAGCACCTCCAAAACGACGATTACGCCCACTATACGAAGCAATCGCCTTTTCCAGCTCCTCCGGCCCGAAATCCGGCCAGAGCACGTCAGTAAAATAATATTCGGCGTAGGCCGACTGCCATAACAGGAAATTCGATGTCCGTTTTTCTCCGCCGGGACGGATAATCAGCTCCGGATCGGGAACGCCGGCAGAATACATCAGGTCAGAGAACGCTTCCTCCGTAAGTTCCTCCGGTTTTCTTGTCCCGTCCATGCACTCGCGGGCAAAGCTCTGCGCGGCGCGCAGAATCTCCGCTCTTCCGCCATAGTTCAGGCAGAAGTTGACCTGGACACCGCTGTACTTGGCCGACTCCTCGGAAGCAATTCGCGCTTCCTCCTGAAGCTGCGGAGAAAGCCGGCTCATATCGCCGAAAAAGCAAAATCGAACCTGATTTTTATCCATATCGCGGATGATTTCACGCAGATATTTTTCCAGCAGCTCCATAATCGCGTTTACTTCTTCGTCCGAACGCTTCCAATTCTCGGTAGAAAAGGTATAAACGGTTAAATACTTCAGCCCGATGGATTTGGCATAGTTTGCAATCGTTCGGAACGTCTCCGCGCCGACCTTATGGCCGGCGGTTCTCGGAAGTCCGCGTTTCTTTGCCCAACGACCGTTTCCGTCCATCACGATTGCAATATGGGTCGGTACCTTGCGGTCTGCGGCAAGCTTTTTCTTTTTAAAAAACATGATAAACTCCAGATAGAACGAATTGCCATTCCGAGCGCGGCGAAGAGCCTTTCACAGAAGTCTCTTCGCCGCATCCGCTTCGGAATGACATCATTGCAAAGCAATATACAAGAGCAATTACAGCTCCATCAGTTCCTTTTCTTTCACGCCGCAGGCATCATCGACTTTTTTAATGTACTTATCCGTCAGCTCCTGCAGATCCTTTTCAGCCTTCTTCTGGTCGTCCTCCGTAATTTCAGAGTCCTTTTTCAGCTTTTTGATGTAGTCCATTGCGTCGCGGCGGATGTTGCGGACTGCAACCTTGGCATCCTCGCCGTACTTCTTGACCTGCTTGACCAGCTCACGACGGCGTTCCTCCGTCAACTGCGGGAATACCAGGCGAATCACTCTGCCGTCGTTCTGCGGATTGATGCCGAGATCAGATACCTGAATGGCTTTTTCAATCGCCTTCAGCAAGCTGCCGTCCCAAGGCTGAATGACCAGCGTGCGGGCATCCGGGGAGGAAATGGTTCCGACCTGACCGATGGGCGTATCTACACCGTAGTATTCCACACTGATTCGGTCAAGCACACGGGCGTTTGCACGGCCGGCGCGGATTGCTCCGAAATCATCTTGCAGAATTTCAAGGGTCTTGTCCATTTTACGGTTGAATTCTTTAAAATCTACTGACATTTTTAGTTTTCCTCCTTAACAACTGTTCCTATTTTTTCACCCATCACAACACGCAGGATGTTTTCCGGATCCTTGAGCGCAAACAGGATGATGGGGATATGGTTGTCCATTGAAAGTGAAGTTGCCGTGCTGTCCATGACCATCAGATGCTTTGAAAGCACCTCGTCATAGGTAATCTCGTCGAATTTGACGGCATCGGGATTTTTCACAGGATCGTCGGAATAAACGCCGTCAACATTCTTTGCAAGCAGGATCGCATCGGCATTGATCTCCGCAGCGCGGAGCACTGCGCCGGTATCGGTGGAGAAGAAGGGATTGCCGGTACCGCAGCCGAAAACTACAACTCTGCCCTTTTCCAAATGGCGGATGGCTCTTCCGCGGATATACGGCTCTGCAATTCTGCTCATTTCGATTGCCGTTTGAACGCGGACTTCCACACCGCGCTGCTCCAAGCTGTCTGCCACCGCAAGACAGTTGATTACCGTTGCCAGCATACCCATATGGTCGGCACGGGTGCGCTCCATACGGTCGCCGCCGTCTTTGATGCCGCGCCAGAAGTTTCCGCCGCCGACAACAATACCGACCTGTACGCCGGATTCCACACAACGTTTGACAACATCGCATACGCTGCCGATTACGTCAAAATCAAGACCTCGATGGGCATCACCCGCAAGCGCTTCGCCACTGATCTTCAGCAAAACGCGGCGGTATTTCGGCTCGCTCATGGGAAACCACTCCTTTTTTCGGTTTTACTTTCCTCTATTCTATAATAACTCACGCTGATTCGCAACTAAAAATTCAAAATTCAAAAAATGTTTTTCTTTCTGTTCATATTTTTTCGGCGAAATATACGGAATGACCGTTGCGGATTTGGGAATTCTGTTATATAATGGTTTCCGAAATCAGCTCCGAGAGGATGAAATCAATGGAAGAAGAACTCAAAACTCCCGAAATTAAAAATTTTATCGAAGCCTTTGTCGAAGAGGATATTTCCGCCGGCGGTCAGTTTGAGGGCATGACCGTTCACACCCGTTTTCCGCCGGAGCCAAACGGCTATCTGCATATCGGGCATTGCAAGGCGCTTTGCATCAACTTTACCACTGCCGAAAAATTCGGCGGTATCTGCAATCTGCGCATGGACGACACCAACCCCGCAAAAGAAGATACCGAATATGTCGAAGCCATCCAGAATGATATTCACTGGCTCGGTTTTGACTGGGGCGACCGTTTCTTCTACGGCTCGGAATACTTTGAAAAAGACTATGAATACGCTGTAGAGCTGATAAAAAAAGGTCTTGCCTATGTCTGCGATCTGACTCCCGAGCAATTCAGAGAATACCGCGGCGATATCGGCAAGCCGGCAATCTCACCCTACCGTGACCGCACGGTTGAGGAAAATCTCGACCTGTTTGAGCGTATGCGAAACGGCGAATTTGCCGAAGGCACCAAAACGCTGCGCGCAAAGATCGACCTTGCCAGCGGCAACTTCAATATGCGTGATCCGGTTCTCTACCGCATCCGCTATATCAATCATCACCGTCAGGGCACAAAATGGTGCATTTACCCGATGTATGATTTTGCCCATCCGATTCAGGACGCATTAGAGGGCATCACCCATTCCCTTTGCTCCCTGGAATTTGAGGCACACCGCCCCCTGTACGACTGGGTCGTCAGCAATGTTTCTATCCCCTATCATAAACCCCGTCAGATTGAATTTGCCAGATTGGGCATTGACCACACGGTCATGTCCAAGCGCAAGCTCCGTCAACTGGTGGAAACCGGCCGTGTCTGCGGCTGGGACGATCCCCGCATGCCTACCCTTTGCGGTCTGCGGCGTCGCGGCTATACCGCCCATGCGATCCGCGATTTCTGTGAGCGCATCGGTGTGGCAAAATCTGCCAGCATGGTAGAATATGCGCTTCTGGAGCACTGCCTCCGAGAAGATCTGAACGAAAATGCAGAACGCACCATGGCGGTTTTGCATCCGGTTAAGCTGATTATCACCAATTATCCCGAAGGTCAGTCCGAAACCTTTGATGTCGAAAACAATCCTGTCCATCCCGAACAGGGCACACACTGTATCACCTTCAGCCGCGAGCTTTGGATTGAAGCCGAAGACTTTTTGGAAGCTCCGATTCCCAAATACAAGCGGATGTACCCCGGCAACGAGGTGCGTCTGAAAGGCGCTTACCTCATTACCGCAACCGGCTGTAAGAAGGATGAAAACGGCAACGTCGTTGAGGTCTATGCCGAATACGATCCCGACAGTCGCGGCGGAAATCCTGCCGACGGACGCAAGGTCAAGGGTGCTACCATTCACTGGGTTGATGCTTCCACCTGCGTCGATGCGGAAGTCCGTCTGTATGAGAATCTCTTCTCCGATCCGCAGCCGGACGGCCCCGATAAAAACTTCCTTGACTGCATCAATCCGGAATCTCTGACGGTGCTGCAGGGCTGCAAGGTCGAAGCCGCTTTGGTTGAAGACGCAAAGAAGTTTGATGCACAGGGCGAAAGCCGCAGCACAAGGACGGCTCCCTGCTATCAGTTCATGCGCGTCGGATACTTCTGCATGGACAATAAGGACTGCTCGGCAGACCACCTCGTCTTTAACCGCAGTGTCCTGCTGAAAGACAGCTTTAAGCCGTAAGCATATACAAACAACTCGCATTCGTCATCGTACCTAGATACGCTCGAATGCGAGTTGTCCGCTTTTCATCATCATTTTTGCTGTTTCAGGCTGTTTGTCAATTTGATGCTCCTTCGGCAGGTTCAGTGTTTATAACCACAAAGTCGTCGGACGATTCCGCCGGAATCATCATCAAGTCCATATCGACAGTGGTTTCGATACCGGGAACCGTTCCGCTGGCGGTGTATTGCAGCCAATCAAAATGGTACGGATAGGTCGGCGGCAGATTATACTCCGCAAGCCAAAGCGTATAATCCTGCAAGCGGAACAAATCCAGATGATGATAGGCATAATCCAAGTTAAAGTAAACGCCGGCATCAAACCCCGCCGTCCGGATCTCCTCACAAAATGCCACCGCAAAATCCGTGATCGGCATGCCGTACGCGCCCGAAATTCTGCCCGAACCGTCACCATGCTCCCAGTCATAGAAAACCGGAAGCTCCGGCGTGTAGTCCTCCAGAAGCTCACAGACAAATTGCGCTTCCTCTACAGCCTCTTCTTCTGTAATTGCCTGTGAGTAGAAATAAATGCCAACCGGCAGCCCGACCGTCTGCGCACCTTCGATGTTGTAGCGGAACTGTTCATCCTCATAGAGCCGGCCTTCCGTTGAGCCGCGGTAGCCTGCCCGAATGACCGCAAATTCAACGCCTGCATCACGAACCTGCGCCCAGTCGATCAGTCCCTGATGCGCGGAAACATCGATACCGATCTTGTTTTCTCCGGCAGCGTAGTGAAGATATCCGTCAGACTTGTAAAACGCTTCATCTATATATTCGTTCGTCGGCAATGTTTCCTCCGGCAGCTTAATCTCAGATTCCGCTCCATTCGGGATGCTCCACAAAACGATCAGACCAATGACAAGCAAAAGCGCCAGCGCCGCAATGATCCACATCATCATCCGTCTTTGTTGTTCGGGTTTTCTCCGTTTTGCCATGGGCGACCGCCTTTCTATCTGTTTCACGTTCTTTCTTTCATTATACCACATTCGTCAATCCCTGTCGAATTTTGAAAAAGGGCTTGTTTGTATCACTATTTTATAGTAGAATAGACGCACCGATGATTTGGAGGGTTCCGCTTTGAAACGTTTTTTTCGCAGCAGGTCACTGCTGATCCTGCTGATTCTGTTTGTAATTTCTCTCGCCGGCTGCTCCGGAGACACAGATGATACGCCGATCGAGGCGCTTGGCGATTCTCAAACCGTTACCATCGCTGCTGTTGGTGATATTTTCCTGTCAGACGAAATGATTGAGCAGGCAAAGCAGCCCGATGGCTCCTACGACTTTCTGCCGGCCTTTGCCGATGTCTTTTCCGCCGTATCCGACACGGATTTGACCATTGGCAATTTTGAAGGCAATTTTAACGGCTCTCCCTACGGGCCATCCTACGGCAGTTATCCGGACGAACTCGCAAACACTTTAAAAAACGGCGGCTTTGACGTGCTTCAGACCGCGAATTCCTACAGTGTCTACGCCGGCATGACCGGGCTGGAGCGCACGAAAAACATCATCGAAGGCAAGGGAATCGCCGCACTTGGCACTTACGTTGATTCGCAGGATCGTGAAGAGAACGAGGTTCGTTTATTTGAAGTGAACGGTGTCCGTGTTGCTTTTGTCGCTTTTACAAAAAGTCTGAGCGGCATGACGCTCCCCGATGATGTTACGGGCTGCGTCAATATGCTTTATCTTGACTATATGACCGACTATCAGGAGATCAACGAAGAAGGCATCCTTTCGGCGATCAACAAAGCAAAACAGCTCAACGCCGATATCATCATCGCGGGTCTTCACTGGGGCAGCGAGAATATCAGCGGTATTTCCGAATCGCAAAACGCGATTGCGGATTTGATGTTTACCAACGGCGTTGATGTCATTTTAGGCTCACACTCCCATATTGTCAGCACAGTCGAGCGCCGCTCCGTCACAACGGCGGACGGTGAACGTAAGGACGTTGTACTTGCCTACAGTCTCGGAGATTTCTGCGAGGTGGAATCCGGCGAATGTAATCTCGCCCCCGTCCTGAAAATGGCTTTTACCAAAAGCCCGACCGGTAAAATTACACTGAGTAAGCTCTATTATTCCACCGTTGCCGCCGTCGATCTCGGTGCGGATGCTCCGGTTCGCTTTATGACGCTCGACGTTGATTCCGCGCTCACTCTTTATGAAAGCAACTATTACGACCGCATCAGCACGGAATTGTATGACCGGCTTTCAAGCAAACGGGAATCCATGCAATCCGAATTAAATATTACTCCGTAAACGAAGGGGCTGTCTCACTAACATAGTGAGGCAGCCCCCAGCGTGTCGAAAAACCCTTTTCGGCACGCTGATGGACTGTTGAGAAAGGCTCCAAAGACAAGCAACTCACACTCGTCGGCGTACACAAGTACGGTAGAGTGTGAGTTGCGCAGTAAGTCAAAATGCTTGCGCAGCAAGTCTTCTCGACAGCTTCCGTATTTGATATACTTTGCTGTTTGAACGGCTACAATTCA
>JAEDKB010000017.1 GCA_016296045.1 Oscillospiraceae bacterium | reverse complement strand
ACCAATCAACAGCTCATCTGGATTGCGGGCATTTCTCTGTTGGTCGGCGGTATCGGCGTGATGAATATTATGCTGGTCAGCGTTACGGAACGTACGAATGAGATTGGCCTGAGAAAAGCGATCGGAGCAAAACGCCGCAGAATTCTTGCACAGTTTCTGACAGAAGCCGCTGTTCTGACGGGAATCGGCGGATTGCTCGGCGTTTTGGGAGGAATCGGACTGTCGAAACTGATTTCGGGTATCATGAAAACACCCTCGGCAATCAGCGTTCCGGCAATTCTGGCAGCTTCTGTTTTTTCCGTTTTGATCGGAGTGGTTTTCGGAATTGTTCCGGCGGTCAAGGCATCCAAGCTGAATCCGATCGAAGCGCTGCGGCGTGAATGATAAAAAATCGGCATTTCTAAAGCAGAAATGCCGATTTTTATGTGAAAATCCTTTCAAAAGATGATATAATACATAAAACTGAAATCGGAGGGCATCATGCTGAAACCAAAACACCTTCAAAAAGGGGATAAGGTTGCAATCGTCAGCCTGTCAAGCGGAATCCTTGTCGGAAAGCCTGCGCGCAGAAGCAAGTACGAGCCATACAAGCAGGTCTATCGTCGGGTGATCGGATTTGAAGCGGGTCATCCGGAGCTGCCGATTCTCTGCAACGTCAACTTCGGTCATGCCGAGCCGATCTGCGTATTGCCATATGGCGTTTTGTGCCGCTTGGATGCAGACAAGAAAACGCTGACGCTGCTTGAGCCTGCAACTGAGTAAATCTTTTTTCGGGTTCCTCGTTAGTGCTTGTCCTATAAATGGGACATACTCTGTGATATGATTGCCGCAAGGAGATGAGATTATGCTGCATATATGGCTTTGTAGCGACCGAAAAGTAAATACAGAAAAGATTCTGGATCGCATTTGCGCAAATGCTGAGTGCGGACGCGGCGGACAGATTCTGATTGTACCGGAGCAGTTTTCCCATATGACAGAACGCCGCCTTTGCAGCCGATGCGGAGATCAGATCAGCCGCTATGCAGAGGTGCTGGGCTTTTCCAGATTAGCAAACCGTGTTTTTTCCGTTGAGGGCGGCTGTGCCGAATCCGAAACGGACGCTGTCGGGCGGCTTTTGATGATGTCCCTTGCGGTAGAACAGGTGCAGTCCAGACTGAAAATCTACGGCGTAAGCGCCAACCGACCGGAGTTTCTGCTTCAGCTACAGAGCACCTTTGACGAATTCCGCAGCTTTTGCGTTACGCCGGAGCGTCTGCGGCAGGTGAGCCGAGAGCTGGATGGCGTATTGGCAGAGAAGACGGAGGAATTTGCGCTCTTGATGGAAAGCTACGATGCTGTCAGCGCGCAAATGGGGCAGAACCCGGAAACAAGGCTGACGCGTTTGCTGCACGCGCTGGAAACAAGCCGCTTTGTGGAGGGAAAGACCTTCTACCTTGACGGATTTACCGATTTTAACGGCGTGGAATACGAAATTATTTCCCAGCTCCTGAACCGCGGCGCAGAGGTGACGGTTGCACTGCAATGTGATGCACTGGAGTCTTCCAAACAGCAGTTTTCTGCGGCAAGGCAGAGTGCAAAAACACTCTTACGCATGGCACAGCAGCAGAACGAATCGGTTCAAATGATCACACTGCCTGTTGAAATGCAGATACAGCCGCTGCCATATCTGCGAAAGACCGCCTTTTCGGGCGCGATCGTCCCGTATCCAAATCATCAGGAGGAGATTGTCCGTCTGCTCGGCGCAGACAGTATGGCCGAATGCAGAACGGCAACCGGAGAAATACTCCGATTGGCAGCCTCCGGTGTCCGTTGGCGCGATATATCGGTCGCGTGTGCGGATTACGGCACCTATCGTCCGATGCTGGAGTCGCTTTTCCGCAGAGCGGAGATTCCGGCATATTTTGCCGGTGATACGGACATTCTGCGTCAGAATGTCGCGCATATGCTTTTAACCGCTCTTGAGGCGGCTTGCGGTGCGATGGATACGGATGAAGTGCTGGCGTATCTGAAATCGGGCTTTGTTCCGCTGGACAGAGAACGCTGCGACCGACTGGAAAACTATGTCCTCCTGTGGCGTATCAGCGGGAGCCGTTGGGAGCGTCCGTGGACAATGAATCCGGATGGTTTTCGGAAAAAACCAAATGCGCGTTCCAAAGAACGGCTGGAGCAGCTTGAAAGCGACCGCCTGCTTGTGCTTACGCCTCTTCTTCGCCTTCGCAAATCGATTCGGAGCGCCGCAAACACAGCGGAAATGGTGCGGGCATTGTATGCCTTTATGGAAGAAATTGAACTGGATAAAACGCTGAATCGGCTTGCACAGGAACAGTATTCCGCCGGCGATTTGCAAAAGTCGCAGGAATATGTTCAGATCTACGGCATTATTTGCACGCTGCTCGAGCAGATGTACGGTGTGCTGGGGCAGAGCGTCCGCAGCCCGGAGAATTTTTATCGTATTTTCCGCGCTGCGCTGTCGCAGAGCAAGGTCGGAACAATTCCTGCCAGTCTGGATTGTGTCACGGTCGGCAGCTTGATGTCTCAGCGCCGCTGCGATACGGATTATGTATGGATACTCGGTGCGAATGAAGGAGCTTTTCCGTGCTCGCACAGCGCCGAAAGCCTTTTGACGGATCGTGAGCGCATCAGCTTAATGGAGCTTGGTGTGAATCTTGCCCCGACTGCGGCCGGAGCGCTGGATCGAGAGCTTGCAGCGATTGACAGCGTGTTCAATGCACCGGTGAAACGTCTCTATCTGGGGGCATCCGACGGGAAAGAAGCATATCTGATCAGAAGAACCTTTGAATTGTTCCCCGATGCGAAAATCTTGCAGGGGGATTCCGAACTGATCGGCCGTTCCGAACGGGAGTATTTATCCTATCTCGTCTCTTCACCGTCGATTTTAGATGCAAAAACCGATTGCTCGGAAGCCTGCCGGAAGGCAAAGGAGCTGCTGCAAGCCTCCGCTTTCAGCGTGGAAAGGCTTTCCGAAAATACAATCAAACAGCTCTATGGTGAGCAGCTTGCGCTTTCCTCTTCAAAGATCGATGCATTGGCCTCCTGCCGTTTTGCTTATTTCCTGCAATACGGTCTGCGCGCGGAGAAACGGGAAACGGCGGAGGTCGATCCGAGACTGTACGGTACATTTGTGCATGATGTTCTTGAACATACTGTCCGGCAGGTAATGCAGGAAGGCGGCTTTCAAAAAGTTACGCTGGAGCGTGTGCTGGATATCGCAGAAAACCGCATGGAGATTTATGCAAGAGAAGAGCTTGCCGATCTCTGGGAATCTGCAAGAGCCGAATATTTGTTCCGCCGGAATTTCTCGGAGGTTCGGCTGATTGTAACGGACCTATACCGCGAAATGTCTGTGTCGGAATTCCGTCCGCAATGGTTTGAACTTCATTTTGCGGATCGGGACGGAATGCTTCCTGCAATCAAAATTGCCGGTGAGAAAATGACGGCGCGGTTGGAGGGCTATGTTGACCGTGCGGATATCTGGCGGGACGGCGAGAACGTCTATGTCCGTGTTGTGGATTACAAAACGAACAAGAAAAGCTTTGATTACACAATGATTTTAAACGGACTTCTGCTGCAAATGCTGCTGTATCTGTTTGCGCTGGAGCAGTCCGGGAAAAAACTGCTCAATGCGCCGCTGCGTCCGGCCGGCGTTCTGTATTTTGAGGCAAAAGCGGAAAATACATCGCTGAAAAACAAGTTCAATGAAAAGGATATGAAAAAGAAGCAGAAGGAGCAGAAAAAGCGCAGCGGCTTGGTGCTTGACAATGAGGCGGTTTTGCAGGCGATGGAGCCATGTGACGACGAGCCGACCTATCTCCCGTACAAGCACGATAAGGAAAACAATCGCGTCGGAAGCCTGTTTACAACGCAGCAACTGCATCTTTTGGAGAAATATGTGTTCAAGACGGTTGCGGCGCTCGGTGATGAGCTTTACAGCGGTGAAATTGCTCCCAATCCGTACTATCTGACCAATAGCTCCAATGCCTGTGCATATTGCCCGTATGCCTCCGTCTGTCGCGGCAATAAGGAGGAACGGTGGCTGAACAAAGTGAAATCTGCGGACGAATTTTGGGCGCAGATCGGGGAGGAAAAGAAGAATGGCGAAATTTGAACTGACAAAGGAGCAGCAAGCAGTCGTTGATAATCGCGGCGGCACGTTGCTGATTTCGGCGGCGGCAGGCTCCGGAAAGACAAAGGTTCTGATCGATCGCGTTCTGAAACGTGTGGAGGAAGAACAGTATAACATTGACGATTTCCTGATGATTACCTTTACGCATGCAGCCGCTTCTGAGCTTCGCGGAAAAATGATTGCGCAGCTCAGTCAGCGTCTTTCCGAATGTCCCGATAACCGCCACTTGCAGCGTCAGATGAGCCGTGTTTATCTGGCACAGATTTCTACGATCCATTCCTTTTGCGCTTCCATTTTACGCGAGTATGCACATCTTTTGGACATACCCGGCGATTTTCGCCTGTGCGATGAGCAGGAAGCAATCATCTATCGTGAACGTGCCATGCAAACAACGCTGGAAACGGCTTACCGCAATATCCGTGAGGAACCTCAGATTGCGGCCGCGTTGGATATGTTTGGACGCGGACGCGATGACCGTGCGCTGCCGGAACTGATGATAAACTCGTTTTTTGCCTTGCAGTGCTATCAGGATCCGAAACAGCGGATCAAGCAGCTGCATGAATCGCTGCATACCGAAAATTGCACCGATGTCGGACAAACCATTTGGGGAGAATATTTGATCTCTGAGTTCCATGCGTTTTTGGACAGTGCGATACAGTCCATGCGCCGCGCAGTTGAGACGATTACACAAACCGATTGGCTTGCGCCGTATCTGGAAGGGTTTCAGAGCGACATAGAACAGCTCAAGCTGTTAAAGCAGCAGACGCAATGGGAGGATATCCGCAAAACGTTTGTCAAGCCTGCACACCTTTCCAGAATCACAAAATGCCCGGACACGGAATTGAAGGAGAGCATTCAGGGGATAAAAAAGCGAATCATGTCGGTGCAGATGGAGAAATGGAGCGAGATTTTTTCCATTCCCTCGGAGGAAGCGTTAGCGGATCTTTCGTTGACAGCAGAAGCGCTGCACGGCTTTTTAATCTTGACGGAACAATTCTCCGAACAGTACCGAAAAGAAAAAAGCGGACGGCGTGTGCTGGATTATAACGATCTGGAGCATTTGACGCTCAAACTTCTCGTTGCGAAGGACGGCAGCCGCACTCGTGCCGCAAAAGAAATTTCCGAACGTTTTGCGGAAATCATGGTCGATGAATATCAGGATACCAACCGTGTGCAAGACGCGATTTTCCGTGCGATTTCAAAGGATGAAAAGAACCTGTTCTTTGTCGGTGACGTGAAACAGTCGATTTATCAGTTCCGGCTCGCGGATCCGACGATGTTTTTGGAAAAATACCGGAAGTTTGCGCCTTATACGCAGGCAAACGACGGAGAGCCGAGAAAGATTCTGCTTTCGGATAATTTCCGTTCCGATGCAAGGATTCTTGCTGCGGCGAACGATGTATTCCGTTTATGTATGACCGAGCGCGTCGGAGGTCTGCGCTACGGGGATGATGAAGCACTTCGTGCAAAAGCGATCATTCCGAAATCCTCCGACTGTCCGGTGGAGCTGCATTGCCTGAATACGAAGACGATCCCCTCCCAGCCGAAAACCTCTAACGATGAGATTGAAAGTGAATTCATCGCCCGACGAATTGAAAAAATGCTGAAAAACAAAGAAATGATTCCGGAAAGCGCTGATTCCTTCCGCCCGATTCGTCCGGAGGATATTGTGATCCTGTGCCGCAGCATGAAGAACAAGCCGCAAATTTACATGAATGCGCTTGGCAGACATGGAATTCGGTGCGTCTGCGGAAATGACAACATTTTTCTTTCGGAGGAAATAACGATTCTGTCCGCACTGCTTCAGGTCATTGATAATCCGCATCAGGACATTCCGCTGCTGACGGTTTTGTTTTCGCCGCTGTTTTGTTTTTCCTCCGATGATCTTGCGTTGGCACATACGCAAGATCGAAACGGTGACCTTTTCGATGCAATATTAAAATATGATAAAGCAGAAAGCTTTGTCATCTTTTTAAACGAGATGCGGAATCTTGCGCAAACTTCCTCGCTGCACAATCTGCTCAATACACTGGAAGAACGTCTGTTTCTGCGTGCGATTTTCGGCGCGATGGATGCCGGAGAGCAGCGTATCAGAAATTTGGAGCGGTTTTTCGCTTTGGCAGACACGTTTGAAAACGGTGAACGCTTCGGCTTAGGCAGTTTCCTTTCGTATCTGGAGCTGATGAAGAAAAAGGGTGTCCAAACGGAGGACAGCAAAATCACCGGCGCGGTTCGATTGATGACGATGCACGCCTCCAAGGGACTGGAATTTCCGGTGGTTTTTCTGGCGGATCTTTGCAGACCATTTAATATGGAGAATGCCAAAGCGCCGCTGCTTGTGGATGCGCAGCTCGGAATCGGCGCAAATGTGTTTGCTCCGGAACAGCGCTTGTCTTATCCGACCGTTGCAAGAAATGCGATCGTTAACCGAATCCGAAAGGAAAGCATTTCTGAAGAAATGCGAATTTTGTATGTTGCAATGACGCGAGCAAAATATAAAATGATTATGACTTGCTGCGGCAGCAATTTGACCGGTATGCTCAGCCGAATTGCGTCAGAGCTGACGAATCCCGCAGAAGACCTTCTGATTGAATCGGCACAAAATCACGCACATTGGATTTTGATGTGCGCCATGAGCAGGGCAGAAGCGGGCTGCCTGTTTGAAGCAGGCGGTTATCCGGAAAAAAGATTTGTTTCTGATGATCCGTGGGATATTTCCTTCCATGACGGCAATGAGTTTGTATCAGACGGCAGAGAAATGAACGAAGGGAACCAAAGCTCTGCGTCTCAGGATATGATCGAATACCAGCCGCTTCATAGAACTCATCATGAGGCGGAGACTTCTCCAAGCAAAATAACAGCAACGCAGCTGAAAGGACGCAGCTTGGATGAAGAGATTTCCTCCGATGCCCCTGCGCAGCCGCTTTTCCATTTTCCGAAGCCGCAATTTAGTAAACAGCATAAGTTGACACCGACAGAGCGCGGAACGGCGATTCATTTAGCAATGCAGTATCTGCGCTATGAAAGATGTATCGATTTGCCTGAGATTGAAGCGGAATTAGACCGCCTGCTGGCAGAGAAGTTCCTGACTGTGCAGCAGCGCGAGGCAGTTGATGCGCGGAAAATTCTGAATTTCTTTTCCTCCGAGCTTGGACAGCGCGTTCTCCATGCAAAAGAGTTGATTCGTGAATTTAAGTTTTCTGTTTTAGAGGACGGAGCAATTCTGAATCCTGCGCTTGCGGGCGAACAGGTTCTTTTGCAGGGCGTGGCAGATTGCGGAATTCTTGAACCGGATGGACTGACAATTATTGATTTTAAGTCTGACCGTGTAAAGCAGGGAGAGGAAGGAAAATGCGCCTTATATTACAAAGGACAGCTTGATGCATACAGTGTCGCTTTGTCAAAGGTCTTTGCCCGTCCGATAAAAGCCCGATATTTGTATTTCTTTTCCATCGATCAGGCAGTTCGTGTTTCATAAAAAGAAAAAGGCGATTCCGTTTGTAAGATGCAAACGGAATCGCCTTTTTGATGCTTGTTTTTAACCTGTAGGTTGTACAATGACGCATTACGAAACTGGAAATCCTACAAAACGTGATAAACCGTGCTCCGCGGATATAGGAAGCACGGTTTGATTATCACATAGGATTCTCTTCCGGAGGAAGGCTCTCGTCGGCAAGCGCGGCAGTGCCTTTGCGGGATAGTACATAAAAAACAGCATACTCCGCAATGCTGACGGCGGAAGCGGTAAAACCTGCGATCATAGTCGGTAAATCGTTAAAGAGGTACTCGCGCATTTGTCCGACCGGATTCGGATAAACATTGGCAGCGATCTGCAACAGCAGAATTCCTGCGGCAACGCATAAATTGATAAAAATCAGGACAGAACATTGATTGCTGATCGGGAGACTGGTTTTTCCCGTTTTTATGATTTCTTTGGCAATGATAACCAGCTTCCTTGCTGCCAGCAGCATTGCAAGCTGCATCAGGGTTTCAAGAGAAGAGGCGGATATAGAATAAATGGATTCTTCTCCGATGGCACCAATCAGATTTAAAACCAAGTTATATGCCAAATAACAGATCGAAATAAGCAGGTAAACGCTGAGAATGCTGAAGCCGATGGTTTTCATGGAAGAACGAGAAGAACGTGCATTAAAATATATCAGCCAAAGAGCGACGACAGGAATTGAGGAAAGAGCAATGCTGAAAACGACCCCGAAAGCGATTGAGATCGGAACAATCCATCCGGAAATCTTTTGCAGAAGTTCAAGGGTTTCAGGAGAAAAAGAAGTTGTGTCGTTCAGAATATCGTTCAGCATCTGTGCAAGCTCCGGACGCATTGCCAGAAAAGAGTAAGCGGTTGTCGTCAGGACACCAATGGACATGATGATACAGCCATATAAAAACAGTTTGGAAGCTGCAAGCGTGCGAAGCGGATGATTCGAAATCATATCGTTACCTCCGTGAATTTATAAGCGGATTGTAACATTTTGAAGCAGAGATGTCAATGCGGCAGGGCTTTGCAAAAAACAAAACATTGGATAATAGACTACCGGCATGGGAAACAGAAAAGTGCGCTGAGTGAAACAGCGCACTTTTTTGATATTTTGATAAAAATTGTTTTGTAATCAGCCGCCAAAGACCTTGAGCAGAAAGCCGGCTGCAATTGCAGAACCGATAACACCGGCAACATTGGGACCCATGGCGTGCATCAGCAGATAGTTGTTCTTGTTGTACTTTCTGCCGACATCCTGAGAGACACGGGCAGCCATCGGAACAGCGGAAACACCGGCAGAACCGATGAGGGGATTGATCTTGCCCTTGGTGAGCCAGCACATCAGCTTGCCGACCAGCAGACCGCCGACGGTGGAGCAGACAAAGGCGGCAAGACCGAGAGCGATGATCTTCAAGGTGCCCCAATCAAGGAAGCGATAGCCGATGGTCGTTGCACCGACAGAAATGCCGAGGAAAATTGTGACAATATTCATCAGGGAATTCTGCACTGTGTCGGAAAGACGTTCGGTAACGCCGCATTCACGGAACAGGTTGCCCAGCATCAGGCAGCCAATCAGCGGAGCGGTGGAGGGGAGAAGAAGAACGACAAAAATGGTGACCATAATCGGGAAGAGAATCTTTTCGGTCTTAGAAACCTCTCTAGCCTGCTTCATGACAATGGAGCGTTCTTTCTTCGTAGTCAATGCTTTCATAATGGGCGGCTGGATCATCGGGATCAGCGCCATGTAGGAGTATGCGGCAATCGCAATCGCACCCAAAAGTTCAGGTGCCAGCTTGGACGTGAGGAAGATCGCCGTCGGGCCGTCCGCACCGCCGATAATACCGATGGAGGCAGCCTGTGCGCCGGTAAAGCCGATCTGACTTGCACCAAAGAAAGCAAGGAACACGCCCAACTGTGCCGCCGCGCCCATAATCAGAGAGGAGGGGCGGGAAATCAGCGGGCCAAAGTCGGTCATAGCGCCGACGCCCATAAAGATCAGACAGGGATAGAGGCCGGATTTAACACCGATGTAGAGAATGTCAAGCAGACCGCCGTGCGCCATGATGGTGCCATAGCTGTGGTAGGCGGGACTATTTACATCAAGGAAAGCATCCCATAGATCCTGATGGAACAGGGCATCTGCATTGCCGTTGAAGGAGGTCCAGAACCAACTGATGTTGACCAGCAAACAGCCAAAGGCAATACCAACCAAAAGCAGCGGTTCAAATTTCTTCTTTATGCCGAGGTAGAGCAGGGCGCAGGCAATGACAATCATAGCCAGGTTCTGCCAGCCGCCCTCAGCCATCAGAGCCGCAAAACCGGAATCCGTAAGCAGCCCTTTCAGAGTACCAATAACATCCATGTTTTGCCCTCCTTACGCAAGGACAACCAGTGCGGCGCCGGTATCGACCTTGTCTCCGACCTTGCAAACGACCTGCGCAACAGTGCCTGCCTTGGGAGCAGCAATTTCATTTTCCATTTTCATGGCTTCCAGAATGGCGAGCGTGTCGCCTTCCTTGACCGCATCTCCCTGTTTGACAAGCAGCTTGAGGATCACGCCGGGCATGGGGGCGGGAACAGGCTCTCCGGCTGCCAGAGAGACAGCGGCAGGAGCCGCAGCAACCGCAGGAGCTGCTGCAGGAGCCGGAGCGGCAACAGGTGCTGCGGGTGCCGGCGCAAATGACTCATATTCGTCCAGAAGCATGGCCTTGCCTGCTTCAACTTCCACTTCATATGTTTTACCGTTTAAGGAAACTCTATATTTCATCTTTACTTGACCTCCTTAATGGAAATAAACCGCAGTTCGTTCAGCGGCTTTTGCAGGTTGTCTGCAACAATCGCCATAATCATGGCAGCTTCTTTGTCGGGAACATCGAACAGCTTTACTTCACCGGCACTGCCGGGAGCGGGCTTGACCTGTACGGCAGGTGCAGGAATAGGTGCGGAAGGCGTTGCTGCGGCAGCCTTTTTTGCTTTTGCCTTAAAAACACTTCCGCTGATGAGTAAGACAAGCATCAAAAGGGCTAGACCGAAAAATACAACGGCATATCCGAGAATCGCAGTCAGACTTGCATCGCCGATTCCCAGATCGAGAAGACCAAAGGAATTCGAATCCAATAAAATGTGACTCATGTGCAGCCTCCTTAGATCTGTTCAATGGTATATGTGGCAATGTTTTCCTCATTTGCCTTGCGCTTTTCAAAGAATTCTTTTGCCTGCTTGGGATAGCAGATATAACTCATAATATCCTCTTCGCTGCGTGCAAGCTCGCCCAACGCTTCCTTTGCATCTGCGAAGTCCTTGCCGGTGCGCTTGCTGTCCTCAATTCGGCAGTCAACGGGCTGATTGCCGGCTCCCAGAATCTTGTCCTGAAGCTCCTGATTGACCGGGGCGGGTGCGATGCCGTAGTCGCCCTTGAAGTAGTTTTTCACTTCGTTGGAGATGTTCTTATAGCGTTCGCCGACCAAAACATTGGTAACGGCCTGATTGCCGACCATCTGGGAAAGGGGGGTGACCAGCGGAGGATAGCCGAGATCCTTACGGACTTCGGGAATCTCCTTAAGAGCTTCGTCGAATTTGTCCATCGCATTCATATCCTTGAGGTTTGCAATCATATTGGAAAGCATACCGCCGGGGACTTTGTAGACCAGCGCCTGCGAGTCGGTCTGCATGGACTTGGGGTTGATGGTTCCCTGATCGATGTATTTCTGCTTGATCGGCTTGAAATAATCATTGACCTTGTTGATAGTGCTTTCATCCAGACCGCAGTCGATGCCATACTGATTCAATGCGTAATACATCGTCTCGGTTGCAGGCTGAGAGGTGCCGTTGGAGAAACAGGAGGTAGCGCAGTCAATGACATCCACACCGGCTTCAATCGCCTTGGTGATGGTCATGTAAGCCATGCCGGTGGTGCAGTGCGTATGCAGAATGACCGGTACATTTCCGACAGCCGCTTTAATGCCTTTGATGAGGTGCTCAGCTTCATAAGGACTCATTGTGCCGGCCATATCCTTCAGGCACAGTGTCTCAAAGCCCATTTCAACCAGCTTCTTGCACATTTCAACATATTTTTCCACGGTGTGAACAGGACTCTGCGTGTAGGAAATGCAGCCGGAAGCGATGACATGGCGCTGATACTGTTTGGAATACTTCTTGACAGCGGCAAGGGCGGTTTCCAGATTACGGAAATCATTTAAAGCGTCAAAAATACGAATGATATCGATGCCGTTTTTGATGGAAAGCTCTACAAACTTTTCTACCACGTCATCATGATAGTGCTTGTAGCCAAGCAGATTCTGTCCGCGCAGAAGCATCTGCGTCTTGGTGTTGGGCATTGCCTTTTTGATGTTACGCAGCCGCTCCCAGGGATCTTCGCCAAGATAACGAAGACAGGAGTCAAAAGTTGCACCGCCCCAGCACTCAACAGAATAGTAGCCGGCTTTGTCCATTGTGGATAAAATGTCAGCAAAATCTGCGTAGGGGAGTCGGGTAGCCATCAGAGACTGGTTGGCATCACGCAGGACAGTCTCGGTGATCATAACTTTTTTTGCCATTATTTTTATCTCCTTTGATATAGATCATTAAATGCTAAACACTCTTCATGATTAAGAAATTGCAAACGCGACGGAAGCGAGCAGTCGTCCGTTCACATAAACTTCCAACGTATATCTGCCGGAAGCGCTGTTATTGCCGTTTCCTCCCGGAAGGGGAATCGCGCTGGCATGACGGCGGTTATACCACATATCCGACCATTCCAGAGTCGTGGAAACATCGTTGACAACATTGCCCTTGGAATCGCGGATGGCATAGGTGAGAATAACATCTTCGCCGCTCGTGCTGACAGAATCAACCTCGATGCAGACCGCGATCTTTTCGTCCGGCGCAAAGCTGTCCTTGGCATCGTCCAGATCGGAGTAGTCCCAATCCTCTCCCTCGGGAAGCGTATAAAGGGCGATGTTTTCGTTTTCTGCGGTCAAAGGCGCATCGGGACTCAGATTGAATTCCTCCAGAGCACCGGATTTGTCAGTTGTGAAGCTCAGCGTCGTGATGCCGAAGATCTTCTGGTCGGTGTTATCCGCAATCATGGAAAGAGATACATCGTACTGCGTATTGGGAATCAGATTCGTCAAAACAGCGGAATTTCCGTTTTCGGTATCTTCACCGATATTCAGCATATATGCATCGTGATGGCTTCCGGTAGTGTTGTAGGAAACGTACCAGCCGCCGGCGGGAACTGCAACGGGGGTGTCCCACGCAATTGTGACAGAGCCGTCTTCGTTGGTTGTGGCTTTCAGATTGTTCACAACAATCGGATCGGCGGGAAGAACAAGCACTTCGGGTTCCACCATGCCGCGAGCGGCAACCGTAATGGTATAATCCTTGTCAAAAGAATCCAACGCAAAGGAACAGGCAGTTTGCTTTGTGGTTTCGGTGAGCACATCCATGCCCTCGGCTTCGCAGGTGACGGTCCATTCTTCGGGCAGGTTCTCACCGGGTGCCCAAGTGACAGTGATGCGGTTATCGTTGATTTCAGACACGTTCAAATCCTTTGCTTCAACAATGGGAACAACTTCATACTGTGCGGACAACGCACCGGTAAGGAAGAAGCCCTCGGAAGCGGAAAGCGTAAAGGTGTAAGAATCATTCAGCTTCAGGTCGGAAATCGTATAAGTGGTTTCCGTGAGCCTGATTTCATTCGTATCATCACCGGCGGCGTTGGAGTAGGTGATGATCCATTCATCCGGCTGCGGCCCTTCAAATGTAAAGGAGAGCAGAGCCTGACCGTCTTCTTCGCCGCGGACGGCGGTAAATTCGCTGATATCGGTCGATTCGGGTGTCGTGAAATTCAGCGTATAAGTGCTTGCAGAGGTCAGGGCGTGATAGTCAGCGGCGCTGACGGTAACAATGTAACCGGTTTCCGGCTGCAAACCGGTGACTACATATTTGCCATCGACGACTGTCACAGGACAACTGCTGCCGTAATTATCGGAGCAGGATAGCACAAACTTGCTCAGCTCGTCTTCGGAAGTCAGACTGATAACGGCTTCCTCAATGGTGCAGGAGTCAACACGAAGTTCCTGCACATCCACAAAATACCATGTCAGCAGGAAATAGATTGCAGCGCCGATTGCGGCCAGCAAAAGAACAATGGTAATGATTTTGCCGACAAGCGGGCCGACCTTCTTCTTGGGTGCTTCTTCCGGCTGTTCGGGAGCCGGATCCACATATTTGTCGGCGGGAATCGGTGCCTTTTCAATGTGCATACTCAGCGGAGCGGCTTCTTCCTCCGTATGTTCTGACGGGGCAGTTCCGACAACCTCTTCAACGGAAGCAAGCAGCTCATCGAGATCGATCTGGCTGGGATCAACCTCTTCAGCGTCATTGCTTTCTTCGGCGGTAGCGTCTTCCGGCGCAGCTTCTACGGAAGCTTCTTCGGAAACCTCGGCAGAGTCTTGCTTGGAGGCTTCTTCCGACACATCTTCCGCAGATACAGGCTGGACGTCAACGGGAACTACAACAGGAACCACTTCAGGATCGATATCCTTCTCGGTTCCGGCACCGCTGAGATCCGGCGCAAAGCTCTTACGGAAGTCTTCGTCCAGATCCTCAGCATCCGTCATGCGAATCGGCTCTTCTGCAGCCTCCGTTTCCGCATCCTCGGAGATAGGCGCCTGCGTTGCAACGATCGGCGGAACGATCAAAGTGTCTGAAACTTCATTGCGCTGCATATAAAGCATCAAAGTCTGCTTGAATTCTTCCGGTGTCTGGAAGCGGTCTTCCGGCCTGAAAGCGCAGGCACGCAGAATGATGCTGGCCAGTTCGTAATCGGCATAGATCGGTGTGGGAATGGGCTTGCCGGTCAAACGGAGCTTGTCTGCCATAAGCTCACTCGTCTCTTCGTCTTCAAACGGGCCGTGGTTGCCGTTGTAAATACGGAAAAGCACCATGCCGAGAGAATACAAGTCAACCGTGGTATTCGGCGAAGCGGAAATGTCAGACAGCTCGGGTGCAGAATATCTGCCGATGTATTCTTCCGGCAGACAGGCATACTTCAGATCCTGCAAAGTAACGAGACCGAGATCGCCCAAGACGAATTTGCCGGACTGCATGAAGTAGATATTTTCCGGCTTAATGTTGCCAAAGAGATAACCGGCCTCACGGCAGGCGGAAATTGCATCGCACATATCCAGCCCAAGATTGATTGCACGCAGGTTCGTCATGGCACCGTTGGCAATCAGATCGTTCAGAGGGATATACAGCGGATAGAGTATGTAGATATCAAAACCTACGCCGGATTCTTTTCGTTCCACCTGATAATCAACTGCGCCGGAGAAATTACCGGATGCAGCGAGCTTTTTCCCAACAGCAAGCTCGGCTTTGATATCCTCAACCACTCTGCTGTAATACTCATTGACAGCAGCTTCATCGGAATAGGCGCCGGAGAGGATCAGAGCATTGACCTGATTGTCGGATGCGGGAACGGACATACGTTTTAGAATAAAACGTTCACCTGTGGTCACATTACGGACAGTATAGCAGGTGCGACCGTTGTGCCCGGCAGTTTCGTTCTCAACCGTCATGCTGTCAAGCAGGGGAGAGATCATTTTCAGATCGGACATCGTTTACGCCTCCTAAAAGAAATTCTCATATTCTTGCTATTATATACTATGACATTTTTTCAAAAAAATCAATAAGATTCTTGTCAGATCATAAAGAAAATGATATGATAGGGACAGCACATGACCGCATCATGGCGGTCAGAAAGGAGCATTTCGCGTGGAAAACAACGAAAACAATCAGGAAGTCGTCCAAAAACGACTGATCTGTTTCTATTGCGGAACAATTTATGATGCGGAACGGGGCAGATGTCCACTGTGCGGAAGCACGGCGACATCGGGTGTTTCGGAAGAACGCCCCACGCGCCGTCAGAATACAGAACCCGCCGAAAAAAAGAGCTCTTCCGGAAAGGGAAAGTATGCAAAACCCGGTAAGCAGCCGCCAAACGGCTTTTTAATTGCGGCGGTGATCTTCCTTGCGTTGGCAGTTTGCGTTGTTACCTATTTTATCGGTGACATGATCGGATTTTGGCCGGGTCTGGAGGACAAGATCGTTCGGGAAACCGAAAATCTCTCCGCATCGGAGCAGATCAAGTGCAGCCAGTTGGTTGTCGAGCCTTTGAGCATTGACTTTGCTGCCGTCGGTGAAACGCAGATGGTGACGGTTCGTGTCAATGCCGACTGTACCGAGGTGACCTACTGCACCAGTTCGGATGCGTCGGTCGCTGTGATTTCTCAGGAGGGTGAAACATCCGAAGGCGCGCAGATGAAGTCTGCAAGCTTCCTGGTTACGGCAGTAGGCGGCGGCGAAACAGAGTTGACCTTTACCTGCGGCGACCAGACTGCGACCTGTGCAGTGTCCTGCCCCGTGGAAACGAGCGAGACGACGGAGGCGATCCCGCAGTTCTATCCGGAATTGAATTTCAATTCCACCGTTGTGTTAACACAGGAGGAGGCACAGGCGATCGTCCGTGTAACAAATCTCCCGGACGGCGCTGCGGTTGAGTTCAGCAGCTCGAACGAAGAGGTTGTTACGGTGGATGAAGAAGGCTTCGTTACGGCGGTAGGTGAGGGAACGGCCACCATAACCGCAGACGTTCGCGGTGAGACGGCCGAGGTCGTTTTCAATGTCGATTTCAGCGAAGAAGGTCCGCATCTGGACGATGTGGATTTCGAATTGGACATCGATAAGTATTTCCGCCTCTACCTTCTCGACGAGGAGGATGATGAAATCGAGGAGGCTCGATTTGTGATCGAAGATCCGACCATCTGCGAGTTTGACGATGAGAGGATCTACGGCC